>NZ_JABWMS020000262.1:0-360 GCF_013369155.2 Escherichia sp. 94.0001
ACGATGACAGGTCAGCCGGCGCGCTGACCGGTTTCGGTGAAGATGTATGCATTGACGAGAATGGCCTCATCCACAGCGGCGTCTGAGTCCATCTGGTCGTACTCGTTTTCCGGGTGACGGAACATCAGTTCAGGGTGACGCTCATCAGCCGGACATACGGGCCAAAACTGTCCTTATGGCGTTCAGCAAACACGGCCAGCACACCGGGAATATCCTGCACTTCACGACCGGTATACGCTTCAGTGCTGCCGTGCCAGCGGTATTTGCCGGTACAGAAAGGAAAAAGACGGGATGCCGGATGTTGTTGGTGAATACGCATGGCTTCACCACGGGTGATGATTTTCATAGTGTGATACCTCT
>NZ_JABWMS020000263.1:0-358 GCF_013369155.2 Escherichia sp. 94.0001
GAACCAGGGAATGCCGGTATCAAAAACCGGTGCCTTACCGCTTGGCGATACCCCAATAACCGGGCGGTGAACCGCTTACTCGAAGAAGATGGCTGGGGTACCTGGATTCGAACCAGGGAATGCCGGTATCAAAAACCGGTGCCTTACCGCTTGGCGATACCCCATCCGTACAACGCTTTCTGGTGAATGGTGCGGGAGGCGAGACTTGAACTCGCACACCTTGCGGCGCCAGAACCTAAATCTGGTGCGTCTACCAATTTCGCCACTCCCGCAAAAAAGATGGTGGCTACGACGGGATTCGAACCTGTGACCCCATCATTATGAGTGATGTGCTCTAACCAACTGAGCTACGTAGCCA
>NZ_JABWMS020000264.1:0-355 GCF_013369155.2 Escherichia sp. 94.0001
ATGGTGCATCCGGGAGGATTCGAACCTCCGACCGCTCGGTTCGTAGCCGAGTACTCTATCCAGCTGAGCTACGGATGCATCGGGAAACTTACTTTACTGCAGATTTTTTGATACCGCTACTAAAGCCGTATCAAGTAAGAGATGGTGCATCCGGGAGGATTACTCGCCTTACGGCTCGCCCTTCGGGCCGTTGCTAAAGCAACGTTATCCTCCCTGGTGCTTGCGGTTAGTACCGCCACCTCTTCGACACCTTCATCGCTGAAGATTTCGTAGAATATGGTGCATCCGGGAGGATTCGAACCTCCGACCGCTCGGTTCGTAGCCGAGTACTCTATCCAGCTGAGCTACGGATGCA
>NZ_JABWMS020000265.1:0-350 GCF_013369155.2 Escherichia sp. 94.0001
GATGAGAATGGCCTCATCCACAGCGGCGTCTGAGGTCATCTGGTCGTACTCGTTTCCCGGGTGACGGAACATCAGTTCAGGGTGACACTCATCAGCCGGACATACGGGCCAAAACTGTCCTTACGGCGTTCTGCAAACACGGCAAGAACGCCGGGAATATCCTGCACTTCACGACCAGTATACGCTTCAGCACTGCCGTGCCAGCGATACTTACCGGTACAGAACGGAAAAAGACGGGATGCAGGATGCTGTTGGTGAATACGCATGGCTTCACCACGGGTGATGATTCTCATGATGTGATACCTCTGAAGACAGAAGATAAAAGTGAAAACAGGTGTGATGTGGTTGTG
>NZ_JABWMS020000266.1:0-347 GCF_013369155.2 Escherichia sp. 94.0001
TTATAAATGACACAATATCTTGACAACATCCGTCACTGTCTGTCAGAAAATGTACCGCCATATAGAAGCAACATGTGAAGTACATCTATCCTTTTGAGCCAGCACCTCTTCACCGAAAGTCAGTGCTGGCTGTTTTTTTCCTTAATAAAGCATCTGTAACTGAAACAATCCGCATATTGATAATATATTGACAGGCATCATTGCTGTCTGTGAAAAATAAGTCTCTACAAACATATAAGGCCTTTTAGCCAGCGTCTTCTTTCAGGTCAGTCGCTGGCTTTTTTTATTATGCTGCCGGTGCATTTATCTCCAGCACCAGACTTTCTATCTCAACGCCATACGCTGCA
>NZ_JABWMS020000267.1:0-340 GCF_013369155.2 Escherichia sp. 94.0001
TGAACCGCCCCGGGAATCCTGGAGACTAAACTCCCTGAGAAAGAGGTAAACAGGATGACTAAAAATACACGTTTTTCCCCCGAGGTCCGTCAACGGGCAGTTCGTATGGTTCTGGAAAGTCAGGGCGAATATGACTCACAATGGGCGGCAATTTGTTCCATTGCCCCAAAGATTGGCTGTACACCAGAGACTCTGCGTGTGTGGGTTCGTCAGCATGAGCGGGATACCGGGAGTGGTGATGGTGGACTCACCACCGCTGAACGTCAGCGTCTGAAAGAGCTGGAACGTGAAAATCGTGAACTGCGCCGCAGTAACGATATCCTTCGCCAGGCTTCCGCTT
>NZ_JABWMS020000028.1:0-56176 GCF_013369155.2 Escherichia sp. 94.0001
GCTTAATATTATTTAAATATATGGTGTAATCATTTGTATTCATAATATAAATGATTGCATCCTATTTTATTTGTTGAAACGCAAATGTAAGTGAGCGAAATCACTGTGTTATAAATTTAAGATTATATTTAGTTTTCCTGGCGTGCCTTTCTGAATAATCTGGAATAGAATATTAGAGCTAATTTTAAGCATTATTAATGTCACAGGGGATGTGCATGCTGCGATGGAAACGCTGTATTATGCTCAACATTTATCTCTGGAGCTGCTTTTGCGGCTCCAGAGATAAATGTTGAGCATAAAGAATCGTTACCTGATTTAGGTAGTCAGGCCGCACAACAGGAAGAGCAAACTAACAAGGGTAAATCGCTAAAAGAGCGTGGTGCCGATTACGTCATTAACTCTGCCACGCAAGGGTTTGAAAACCTGACACCCGAGGCGCTGGAGTCCCAGGCCAGAAGCTATCTGCAAAGTCAAATTACCTCTACGACACAATCTTATATTGAGGATACACTCTCCCCCCTACGGTAAGGTCCGAACGAATCTTTCTCTTGGTCAGGGCGGCGATCTGGATGGCAGTTCCATCGACTATTTTGTTCCCTGGTATGATAATCAAACTACTGTTTATTTCAGCCAATTTTCTGCACAACGAAAAGAAGATCGTACGATCGGGAATATTGGGCTTGGTGTAAGACATAATTTTGATAAATGGTTGTTGGGTGGAAATATATTTTATGATTATGACTTTACCCGTGGGCATCGCCGTTTAGGTTTAGGCGGCGAAGCGTGGACTGATTATTTAAAATTCTCTGGCAACTATTATCATCCGCTTTCTGACTGGAAAGACTCCGAAGATTTCGATTTTTATGAGGAGCGTCCTGCGCGCGGTTGGGATATTCGCGCCGAAGCCTGGCTACCTGCTTACCCGCAGCTTGGCGGTAAAATCGTTTTCGAACAATATTACGGTGATGAAGTCGCGCTTTTTGGCACCGATAATCTGGAGAAAGATCCCTTCGCCGTCACGCTGGGTGTGAAATACCAGCCCGTACCGCTCATTGCCGTAGGAACGGATTTCAAAGCTGGCACTGGCGATAATACCGATCTTTCTGTTAACGCAACGCTGAACTACCAGTTTGGTGTCCCGCTCAAAGATCAGCTTGATCCTGACAAAGTGAGCGCGGCTCACTCGCTCATGGGCAGTCGTCACGACTTTGTTGAACGTAACAACTTTATTGTTCTGGAATACAAAGAGAAAGATCCCCTCGATGTCACTTTGTGGCTGAAAGCCGATGCGACGAATGAACATCCCGAGTGCGTGATTAAAGATACGCCAGAAGCAGCCATCGGGCTGGAAAAATGTAAGTGGACCATTAACGCGCTCATTAATCATCATTACAAAATCGTTGCTGCCTCCTGGCAGGCGAAAAACAATGCTGCACGTACGCTGGTGATGCCGGTTATCAAAGAAAACACCCTTACCGAAGGGAACAACAACCACTGGAATCTGGTACTGCCTGCCTGGCAGTACAGCTCTGATAAAGCCGACCAGGAAAAACTCAATACCTGGCGGGTACGCCTGGCGCTGGAAGATGAAAAAGGCAATCGGCAGAACTCCGGCGTGGTGGAAATTACCGTTCAGCAGGACCGTAAAATTGAGCTCATCGTTAACAACATCGCCAATGTACCGGATGAGAACAATCACAGCCACGAAGCCAGTGCGCAAGCAGATGGTGTAGATGGTGTCGTCATGGATCTCGACGTTACGGATAGCTTTGGCGACAACACTGACCGTAACGGTAATGTCTTGCCGCAGGATAATCTCAGCCCGCAGCTGTTTGATGCCAACGATAAAAAAGTGACGCTGACGAATAAACCCTGCACCACCGAAGTGCCGTGCGTTTTTATCGCCAAACAAGATAAAGAAAAGGGGACCGTTACGCTCTCCAGTACGTTGCCCGGTACTTTCCGCTGGAAGGCGAAAGCCGCCCCTTATGATGACAGTAACTATGTTGACGTAACGTTCCTGGGTTCTGACATCGGCGGGCTGAATGCTTTTATCTACCGTGTTGGTGCAGCTAAGCCCGTCAATCTTATCGGCAACAAAGAACCGTTGCCCCTCAATAGCCGCTATCGCTTTGTGCTGTGGCGCGACGCTAACAAAGACGGCGTGTTCCAGCTTTCTGAGAAGCTCACTGACGACGAGATGAAACAGTATGACTATCAGTGGGAATTCACGGGGAATAGCGTAAATGGCAATACCGGCGCGCAAACCAATACCACGAACGTCGATATAGAGATCCCGGCAACCAACAAGGAAGCGGCAGCAAAATTTAATGCTCAGGTAACCGATGGTGTGCAGGGATACGGTTTGCAGGTCAATTACAGCAAGAAATAGGGTCGGCGCCATGGCTGATCGGGCCACCGCTGAATATTAATCAAGGAGAGTGTTTATGAAACCTCATATGAAACGTGGCCTGACAAAAGTCGCGCTGGCACTGATGCTGGCTGGATACTGTGCCGTACCAGCCGCTATGGCGGAAGATGCCGCCTGGGTCGCCAGTGGAACGACCGCTGAATTCGAGGGGACCATACCCTGGCTCTATCGCGAAGGGGGGAATGCCACGATTAACTCGGAAGATGCGGATCACATTAAAGTGACGTCTGATGGTAAAGGTACCCGCCCTGCAGGTAGCGAGACGGATAAACGCCTTTACTCAGGGGATACCATCACTCTGGGATGGGATATCGGCGATACCGAAGGGGATATTGATGATGGTCCCGCAGGCATTGATGCGAAAACGACAGCCACTATCAAGTGGTACAGTTACAGCGATAATGCGGGTGGCGGTAAAACGGAGCTGACCGCAGCGGCAGGTAAGACGAGTTATAAACTCACTGATGACGAACGTGGGCGTTATATCGGTGTTGAAATCCAGCCCATCACCCAGACAGGTAATCCTTTCCAGGGAACGTCGCTGACTCTGCTGGATATTTCAACGGCCAGCGGTGGCGGCAGCGATACCGATAATGTTGATCCCGGCCCGGTTGTGAACCAGAACCTGAAAGTTGCCATCTTCGAGGAAGGTACCACTACCAACCTTATCGGTGGTAATACGGCCATTGCGCTTAACAAAACGTATGTGGCCAAACTGTACTCGGATGAAAACCAGAACGGTAAATATGACGCGGGTACGGATATGGACGTTACCGCTAACTATGACTTTGCATGGGTCTTTAACGGTAACAGTAAACAACTCGGTGCTGCAGGCGGTATTGCTAATGCCAGCTTCGATAACAATAAAATTGTTATCCCACAAACTAACGAAGAAGCAAGAACCAGCCTTAACGGTAGTGATCGTAATGGTAAGAGTGGTCTTGCGATCCCGGCAAACGGCGACGGCGTTCAGGGCTATACGCTGTCTATCATTTACAAACACCACTAATGCGCACAACAGCATTCCCATACGGGGATGCTGTTTTCCGCCTGTTTTGCTTAGCGACGCGTTAAGCAAAACAGGTTGATGTTTTGTTTATCATGCTGGAGTTTTTTACATGTCGGTATGTCTGAAACCAGGGAAAATCATTATGCTTCTGGGCATGTTGGCAGCGTTTATGCTGTCTGACTTTGCACGGGCAGGGGCGGAATGGCAGACATATCCTGATTCTACAGGCGAGTTTAACGGAACCGTTCCTTTTGCCGACAGCGCCAGCGTACCCGTCTATCAGGGCAGTGTTCAGCTTAATCCTGCTGAATCTCATGATGTCGGGTTTACTGCTAAACCGAATGAATTTAGCGTTGACGATGACGCTGCTAACCTGATTGTTGCTAATCCTCAGGACAATGAAGGCGACCAGTTTTCCACACCACCTGCGCTGCGCTGGGAAAATCAAACACCCCCTACCGTCAGCCTGGTGTGGGCCGATGCCGTCACGCCTGATGTGCCCCTTAACCCACAACCCATTGCTAACCGTAGCTTTTGTGCTCAGGGGCTGGCCGGACGCTCGCTGGTGGCCTGGCCACAGATTGATGCGCAGCAAACCCTCCCAATGCTCTACCTGCTGACCTCGACCGGGTATCCCTATGCGGGGACGGTGGCGCTGGTGGACCAGAAAGTGACCCTGAACATCGCGCCAGCACAGGGGGATTTAATCTCGGTGAGCGCCAGTGGTTTTAACGAAACGATCGCGGCGGCAAAAACCACCGTTGGCGACACCATCACGCTCACCGTCACCACTAAAGATTGTCAGGGCAACGTCGCGGGTAATATTCCGTTTATTATCAAACGTAAAGATGCTGAAAATCGCCAGGGGGCAGTGAATAATAGTGCGCCAGTGGTACTGGATAGCACCGAGTTAACGACGACGGCTACCGAATACCATGGCACCTCTGATGCCAACGGCACGGCCACCATCACGGTGAGCCAACCGAATGGCCCTGGCGTCAAAACGCCACTGGTGGTCAGCATTTCCGGCATTGCGCAAACCAGTGAAACCGCAGTGATTTTTACCGTACTCACCAGCCCGGACGTGGCGCAGGCTACGATGTGGGGCCATATGGCGGAGACGGTAGAAGCCCACGGTTACACCTTCAGTCGACCAAAGCTGGCGGCAGAAGTCAGCAATGAAAGCGCCACGGTCGTCGATCACAACGAAACCTGGTCCACCTTCACCTGGAGCGGCGCAGATAGCCACTGCACCGTGCTGCCCGGCATGCGCCACTTCGGCGCGCTGGCGACCGTTATCCCCACATCGGTGCAGACAGTCCTTGGCTGGCCGATGCAGGGGGATTATTACTGGTCATCGCTGGCGGGCACCACCGGGCAGCACCATGCGGCGGATGTCTCTAACCGTGGTGAAACGCAAAAGCCGGATAGCACCACGTTTCTTGTGAGCTGTGTGGATAAGCCAGCGCCTGATGTCGAACCGAAAATCGTCCTTACGCCCGAAAACTATGATGATGCGGCACAGGCGATGAAAGCGAAGGTGGGCGAAGACGCCTCGATGCGTCTGACGATCACTGACACCAAAAACAACGATCAACCGCTGGCGTACTACTACTTCTCGCTGCACCTGGATGACGGTGTTAACCGCAAGAATCAAACCGACCCTACCTGGGAAGCCCATCCGGTACAGATTACTGGTGGTTCGAATTTACAACAGGTTGATGCTCACACCTATGAAGGCATGACCGATGTCAACGGTCAGGCTTCGCTAACCCTGAGTCAGCCCGACGGCGCAGGCGTGAAAACCCATATCACGGCGAAAATGCGCAGCAATTTTACGGCTACAGATGCCAAAGACGTGATTTTTACTGTGATCACCAGCCCGGACAGCGACAAGGCGCGGATGTGGGGCCATATGCGCGGTATTATTGAATCTGGCAGTCTGTTCAAACGCCCATTACTGGCGGATGAAACTGAGCATGAACTGGGAACGGTGCGAGAAAATAACGAAGACTGGGCGCTGTATGATCAAAACACCAGTATGCAGGCGGAATGCGGTGTGGGTCATATACCCCGGCAGAGTTCACTTGAAGGCTTATTTACCGCCCATCCAGGCAACGCCATCGGCACGGAATATGGCTGGCCCACCGCCCAACAGAGCTACTTAAGCGCGGTGGAGCAAGCCACGCATTCATCGGTGAATCTGGGGAGCGGAAGCGTCGACAGCTACTCCGGCTTTAAGCAGAATTACCTCTCCTGTTCGGGCAATGAGATGGTAGCGAAGGTTGAAGTCAGCACCGATCACGATATCACCCCTGGCAGCAAAGCGCAGGCCAAAGTAGGTGACACCATCGTGATGACCGTGCGTACGATTAACGCGCTCAATAATACCCCGGTACCCTTTACTGCATTCACCATTACCAAAGGCATGGGGTATAACCGAGCGGGGCTGGTGAGCGGGTTTGATGACCCGAGCAGCGGCGCAATCACGATGAACGGCACGCAATACGGCACATCACAGCCGTCGATGGTCTACACGGGTACGACAGATGCACAAGGCGTAGCAACGGTCGAAATAGAGCAACCCCAAGGGGTGGGGTTAAGAACCGTGCTGAGCATTACGCCAGTAAATTCCCATTTACCAAATGCCATTAATTACAATGTTATTTTTACCACCCCAACCAGCCCGGACGTTAGTGGCGCGCAGATGTGGGGCCATATGGATGAAACGATTACCGTTGATTCATTAACCTTTACCCGGCCTAAGCTGGCAGCAGAAATCACCAGTCCGGATGGCACACTAACGGAAAAAAACGAAGTCTGGGCGCGCGTTAGCCAGGCCAGTACGGCCATTACCAGTAAAGGCGGTTGCGGAACCAATATGCTGCCGCGCCGCTCCCAGCTCAGTGCGCTCTATGACGCTAATAACGGTAATGCGGTGCAAGCCACACACGGCTGGCCGACGCAGCGTCAGCCCTACTGGAGCAGTTCCCCCGCGGATTTAACGCCGCACAATTACACCATTGCCCTGGATAACGGCGCACAGGCCATCGGCGGCGATACGCCGGTTTACGTCAGTTGCCTGACGACGGCGAACAAACCTGCCAGCAGCATTACGCTGGATGTGGTTGATAACGCACAGTGGGCTGCCGGAAATAACGCGGCGAAGCTGAAAAAAGGCGAAACGCTACAGGTTAAGGTAACGGTAAAAGATGCGCAGGGTAACCCGCTCGCGGATATGCCATTTAAACTGAGTCGCGGAGACGGTTATACCCGCACGGGCGAAAAACATATTGCCGGTAGTGGCGATGCGCTGGTGGCACCGGTGGTGATTAACAGTGGGCTGGCGGATGAAACGACGTTGAACGACACCGCGGGATTTTATACTGCCATGACCGGTAGCGACGGCAGCAAAATCCTCAATATTACCCGCCCGGATACTCACGGCACCAAAACGGCGCTGACGGCGACGTTGTATTCCGATCCAACAAAAAAAGACAGCCTGGATACAATCTTTACTGTGGTCACCAGCCCGGATAGTAGCAAAGCGAAAATGTGGGGCCATATGCCGGAAACGGTGACGGCTGCGGACGGTACGGTATTTAAACGCCCGCTGTTGTTGAAGGAACTGGCCTATCAGACTGGGCGAACATCGACGTCTGAAGACAATGAAAACTGGGCGTTGTTTAACATTAATTATGCGAGTTCTTCCACGACGTATAGTGGCTGTGGAACCAACTATATTCCGACTCAAGCCGGTCTGACGTCACTGTTTGCTAATAATGCGGGCAACACCATGAAAACCGTGCAGGGCTGGCCGGTGGCAACACGCTATTTGTCCAACACGTCCGACAACGGCAGCATGGAGCAGCGTAACTACAAGGCGGTAGATCTCAGCAATGGCACGAGTGCGGCAGTGTCATCAACGGCGCTGCAACTGCTGACCTGCCAGACCACGCCGGTAACCACGGTGGGCCAAATTCTGCTGGAAGCGGCAGATCCGGCGACGCTGGATACCACCTATAACGTGGTAAAAGCGAAAAAAGGCGAAGAATCCGTGGTGCGCGTCACCACCAAAGATACGCAAGGCAACCTGGTGGGCAATACGGCATTTATCCTGACGCGTGCCAACAGCGTGAGTCGGGCTAACGCATCAGCAACCGCGAGCGTGGGCGCGCTGACGGTGACGGATGCTTGGGGAAATACGCGAAATAATTTCCAGTCGACGAGTGAAACGATTTACGGCGTGACTGGTGCAGACGGGTCAACGACATTTACCCTGAAACAGGATAACAGTACCGGGTTAAGAACCGATCTCACGGCAAAACTGGATACGTCCAGCAGCGTCAAGGCGACGCTACCGGTGGTCTTTACTGTCGTGACCAGCCCGGATTCGCCAAAAGCGAATTTTTGGGGACATATGGCCGAAACGGTGATGGCCTCCGACGGTACAATCTATAAACGACCACTGTTGTTGAAAGAGCTGAGTAACACCAGTGGTCGAAATTCTACGGCTGAAAACGGTGAAGATTGGGCAAGATTCACCTGGACTCAGTCGGCTGACACCAGCATGAATGGGTGTGGTACAGATTATATGCCGACGCTGGATGGACTGAAGTCTTTGTATGACGCCAATAGCGGTAATGTGATGAGTACGGTGCAGGGATGGCCGGTAAAAACGACCTATCTCACCAATACCCCGAGTGATACGCAAACAGGGAGCCGTTACTACAATGTGGTGCAACTGAATACTGGTGCAGTCTCACAAATCTCGACGAACACAGTCGTGCTACAAACCTGCCGCACAACGCCGTTGACGGCTGCTAGCCAGATTACGCTGGAGGCCTCAGACCCCGCGCAATTTGTCAGCATTGACAGTACGCTTAGCGCGATCAAAGTGCAGAAAGGCGATAGCGTGTCGATCCGCATTTCGACTAAAGATGCACAGGGGAATTTAGTCGGCAATACGCCGTTTGCCCTGAAACACGCTAACCCGGTCAATCGCCAAAATGTGGCGTCAACATCGCAGAAAGTGTCGGTCACGACTGCGTCGGGTACGACGGTGGATACCACTGCATCGACCATTCTGTATGGCGTGACCGGGCCAGACGGAACCACCACGATGACACTCCGACAGGATGCGTCTACTGGACTCAAAACCGACTTTTATGCTCTGTTGAACGATACCGGCGTGTCGTCGAACACCTTGCCAGTGATCTTCACCGTCGTCACCAGCCCGGATACACCGCTGGCGGCCAACTGGGGGCATATGGCGGAAACCTTTACCAGCAGCAAGGGCGTCACCTTCAAACGGCCTTTCCTCAAAGCTGAACTTTCTGGTGGTACGGCGGTAACGACCAATAATGAAGTCTGGTCGCGCCTGACAGCAACGGAGAAAACGGATGCCAGCAAGGCGGGTTGTGATGAGAGTTATCAACCGCTGATGACTGACATGCAGGGGTTGTATGCGGATTACCCTAACAACCAGTTGGGCACGGTGCTCGGCTTGCCGACTTCCGCCGGGTATATGTGGGCCTACGACATGATGACGGTTTCTGGCAGCAGCTGGAGCAACCAGGCATATTCGCTCGTTAATGGTCAGACAGTTCAGGCATCGTCCAGTTATACGGCGGTAGTGATGTGCCTGGTGGAACCGCATACCGTTCCGGCGATGATAGAGATCACTTCAACAGCACAGGATACGGCAAAAACGGTCAGCAATGGTGGTCGACCGAGCGCCGTAGCGAAGAAAGGTGAGACGATTCCGCTGACGGTGACCGTACGTGATAGCACCGGGAATCCGGTACCCTACGCCGACTTTACCCTCACGCGTGGAACGACGCTGGATCGCTCGAAAGCAACCGTTAACTCGAGTGCGGACGATCTTACCGTGAAGTCATTGATACCCGCGAACAGCGACGCTGGGCTGACGGCAAATGGGGCAAAAGTGCTCAGAACAACGGGCAGTGATGGCACAGCCACCTTTGAAGTGAGCCAGAATGCCACGACCGGTCTGGCGACACCGATAACCGTCACGCTGGCGCGCGATACAACCAAAACCGCCACGCTGGATGTTATCTACACGGTGATAACCAGCCCGGACTCACCGAGCGCGAAATTCTGGGGGCACATGCCGGACACCTTTACCAGTTCGGCAGGTGTCACCTTCAGACGACCGCTGCTGAAAGCCGAAGCGACTTCAGGGTCATCGATTAGCACTAACGGCAATGGTGAAGTGTGGTCGTATATGAGCAACGTTCAAAATTTAACATCGACAGATTGTCCGCTGGAGAATCAACCGCGCAGTAATGAATTGTTGGATTTGTATAATGATCATCCCAACGGCGCGATAATGACTGACCTGGGGCTGCCGATATATGCAGGCAAGTGGTGGGCTTATGATATGGTCATGCCGGATTTATATACATGGCAGTATCAGACTGTCAGCCTGAGCGCAGGAGATATCGCGAAGAGCTCGGCAAACAACGCGCTGATGCTTTGCCTGGCGAAGCCGCATCCGGCAGGCGTCAGCGTAATGTTGACGTCATCCGCAATGGATAACGCCAGAACCCTCAGCAATGGCGGGCGACCCAGCGCGTCAGTGAAAAAAGGTAACCCACTGCCAATTGTGGTGACGGTCAAAGATCGTGATGGCAACCCGCTGGCGGGAGAGGCCGTGACGCTCAGGCGTGGTTCAGCGATGAGTCGTTCAGGAGTAGGAGTGGGTACGCCGGCAAATGGAATGACGTTGACAGAGTTGACACCTGTGTCGGCGGAGTTTTCTCTGGCCGCACACGATACGCAATGGCAAGGTTTCACCGGCAGTGATGGTACGGCCACTTTCAATGTTGAACAGCCTGAGACCATCGGCCTGGCCATCTCGTTCACCGCTATACTGGCGCGAGATGTCGCAACTACCAGCGTCATTGATGCGATCTTTACCGTCGTCATCAGCCCGGATTCCGCAATGGCGACCTACTGGGGCCATATGCCGGATACGGTAACGGCGGAAAACGGCGTGGTCTTTGAACGGCCTAAATTGTTGAAAGAGCTGCCGTCGAGCGCCGGAGTCAGTCAGGTGACGGATAACAATGAAGTGTGGCCGTTGTTTAAGGCAACGCAAAGGGAAGATAGCAGCCTCAGTCCTTGTGAAGCGGCACGTCGGCCATTGAGCGATGATTTATTATCGCTCTACGCGCGCTATCCGGGGAACACGCTGACGACTCAAATCGGCTGGTCTACGAAGTATGCATGGTGGGCACTGGATAACAAGCAGGGGAATGCCCTGGTTGTCAGTCTGAATAATGGTTTTGAATCGTCGACGGCGAGTACGGGGTATCAGGGATGTCTGGTCAATCCCCGCGCGACCGTCTCCAGCGTCACGCTGACATCGACGGCGATAGATGCTACTACGCAGGCAGCGAAGGTAAAAAAAGGTGAAGCCGTGCCCCTCGTTGTTACCGTAAAAGACAGCGCCGGGAAGCCGGTACCGAATGTCGCTTTCACCTTAAAACGTGGTGAAGCCGTGCCACGCAACAGCGGGGCGACGTTGTATGGTGATATTGCGGCGATGGATGATATGACGGTACAACCTGCCAGCGGGACGGTGGTAACGCTGGTTGACAGTGGGAATACGGTCGACGGAGTGACTGGGGCGGACGGTACGGCAAGTTTTACCGTTCGTCAGGATAATACGCCAGGATATAAAACGCCGTTGACGGTGACGCTGACGGATAACGCCACAATAACGGCGATGCTGGATACGATTTTCACCGTCGTTACCAGTCCAAATGTACCCACAGCCCATTTTTGGGGACATATGTCGGATACCACTGTGGTAAACGGTAAAACGCTACATCGTCCACAGTTGGAATCAGAACTGCCATCGGCAGCCATCATGGTGGCAACACCGAACGTCAATAATGAGACGTGGGCACTGGCGCATACTGTTGACTCGCAAAAATGGGATATTTCGCAGCAGTGCGGCCTCCTTGATTTTGCACCGAATTATGCGGATTTAGAGGCTCTGCACACTAACTTCAGTACTCTCGGATGGCCGTCAATGCCTAATACCCCCTATCTATCTAAAGACAGAGAGCGGTCAGGTAAGTATTACTGCGGTATGATTGAAGAGACAGGTTCTCAATCTTGCAGTATTGAGCCTACCAGCACGCCGGGATTTGCTACTTGTGTCAGGTAAAAAAAACAGAGCCAGCACGACGATGCTGGCGCGTTTTATCTGATTTATCGATTCCGCATTTTGTTAGGTGACTGGCGTGAGCGCTTCACTTGACTCACTTCACTGATCACTACGCCATCGCCCAGGCGAGTGGTCAGTGTCTCACCCACTTTAACCTGCTTAACCTGTTTCAGCACTGCGCCATTAGCAGCGCTGGTAACGCTATAACCGCGCGCGAGTGTGGACAGTGGACTCACCGCTTCGAGGTGCGTCACTGTGTTACCAAAGCGTTCGCGCATAGTGCTAAGCTGCGCACGCAAGTTTTCCGCTAAACGATATTCCAGTTGCTGAACCCGCGTTTGTGCGCGATGAATCTTCGGTTGCGGGTTTTGCTGATTCAGCCGCAGTGTTAATCGCTGCTGTAGCTGACCGGCGCGTTTAAGCTGATTCTCCAGCGCAAAGCTCATCCGCTTTTGCAGACGCTCAAGCGTGGTTTGCTGACGCGCCAGCCGGAGCTGTGGATGCTGCTGCTGTAAACGGTGATGAATCTGCGTAAAACGTCGTGTGCGGTTGGCGAGGTAGTAATCCATCGCCATTTCCAGCCGTTGCTGCGCAGACTGCACCTGACGCAGTAACTCTTGCTGATTGCGGCTCACCACTTCGGCGGCGGCTGACGGCGTTGGCGCACGTAGATCAGCAACAAAGTCGGCAATCGTCACATCGGTTTCATGCCCAACGGCGCTGACCACCGGAATGCGGCTGGCAAAAATCGCCCGTGCCACGCGTTCATCGTTAAAACTCCATAAATCTTCCAGCGAACCACCGCCACGCCCGACGATCAGTACGTCACATTCGTTGCGAAGATTCGCCAGCTCAATGGCGCGAACGATTTGCCCCGGTGCGTCATCGCCCTGAACGGCGGTCGGGTAAATTATCACTGGCAGAGACGGATCGCGGCGTTTCAACACATGCAAAATATCGTGCAGTGCAGCACCGGTCTTTGAGGTGATAACGCCCACGCAGTGCGCAGGTGACGGTAGCGGATTCTTGAATTGCTGGTCGAATAACCCTTCAGCCTGCAACTTCGCTTTAAGCTGTTCGTACTTCTGTTGCAGTAAACCTTCACCGGCGGGCTGCATACTTTCGACAATAATTTGATAATCGCCGCGCGGTTCATACAGCGTAATGTTGGCACGAACTAAAACCTGTTGCCCATGCTGCGGGCGAAAGGTCACCCGGCGATTGCTGTTGCGGAACATCGCGCAGCGCACCTGGGCGTTATCGTCTTTAAGCGTAAAGTACCAGTGACCGGAAGCCGGTTGTGTGAAATTAGAGATTTCGCCACTGATCCACACCTGCCCCATCTCATGCTCAAGCAGCAGACGAACCGTTTGATTCAGGCGGCTAACGGTAAAAATTGCAGGGGATTGAGAAGGTAACATGTGAGCGAGATCAAATTCTAAATCAGCAGGTTATTCAGTCGATAGTAACCCGCCCTCCGGGGATAGCAAGCATTTTTTGCAAAAAGGGGTAGATGCAATCGGTTACGCTCTGTATAATGCCGCGGCAATATTTATTAACCACTCTGGTCGAGATATTGCCCATGCTACGTATCGCTAAAGAAGCTCTGACGTTTGACGACGTTCTCCTCGTTCCTGCTCATTCTACCGTTCTGCCGAATACTGCTGACCTCAGCACCCAGCTGACGAAAACTATTCGTCTGAATATTCCTATGCTTTCCGCAGCAATGGATACCGTAACGGAAGCTCGCCTGGCTATCGCTCTGGCTCAGGAAGGCGGTATCGGCTTTATCCACAAAAACATGTCTATCGAGCGCCAGGCTGAAGAAGTTCGCCGTGTGAAAAAACACGAATCTGGCGTGGTAACCGATCCGCAGACCGTACTGCCAACCACGACGCTGCGCGAAGTGAAAGAGCTGACCGAGCGTAACGGTTTTGCAGGCTATCCGGTAGTTACCGAAGAAAACGAACTGGTTGGCATCATCACCGGTCGTGACGTGCGTTTTGTTACCGACCTGAACCAGCCGGTCAGCGTTTACATGACGCCGAAAGAGCGTCTGGTAACCGTGCGTGAAGGCGAAGCCCGTGAAGTTGTGCTGGCAAAAATGCACGAAAAACGCGTTGAAAAAGCGCTGGTGGTTGATGATGAATTCCACCTGATCGGCATGATCACTGTGAAGGACTTCCAGAAAGCGGAGCGTAAACCGAACGCCTGTAAAGACGAACAAGGCCGTCTGCGTGTAGGTGCAGCGGTTGGTGCAGGTGCGGGTAACGAAGAGCGTGTTGATGCGCTGGTTGCCGCAGGCGTTGACGTTCTGCTGATTGACTCCTCTCACGGTCACTCTGAAGGCGTTCTGCAGCGTATCCGTGAAACTCGCGCTAAATATCCTGACCTGCAAATCATCGGCGGCAACGTGGCAACAGCTGCAGGTGCCCGCGCGCTGGCAGAAGCCGGTTGCAGTGCCGTTAAAGTGGGTATCGGCCCTGGTTCTATTTGTACTACCCGCATTGTTACTGGCGTCGGTGTACCGCAGATCACTGCCGTTGCTGACGCAGTAGAAGCCCTGGAAGGCACCGGGATTCCGGTTATCGCTGACGGTGGTATTCGTTTCTCTGGCGATATCGCGAAAGCTATCGCTGCTGGTGCAAGCGCGGTGATGGTAGGTTCCATGCTGGCGGGTACTGAAGAATCCCCAGGTGAAATCGAGCTCTACCAGGGCCGTTCTTACAAGTCTTACCGTGGGATGGGCTCTCTGGGCGCGATGTCCAAAGGTTCTTCTGACCGTTACTTCCAGAGCGACAACGCTGCCGACAAACTGGTGCCGGAAGGTATCGAAGGTCGCGTAGCCTATAAAGGTCGCCTGAAAGAGATCATTCACCAGCAGATGGGCGGCCTGCGCTCCTGTATGGGCCTGACCGGCTGTGGTACTATCGACGAACTGCGTACTAAAGCGGAGTTTGTACGTATCAGCGGTGCGGGCATTCAGGAAAGCCACGTTCACGACGTGACCATTACTAAAGAGTCCCCGAACTACCGTCTGGGCTCCTGATTCTCTTCGCCCGACTTCATGTCGGGCGATTTATATTATCTGTTTCACTTGCCTCGGAATAAGCGTCAATGACGGAAAACATTCATAAGCATCGCATCCTCATTCTGGACTTCGGTTCTCAGTACACCCAACTGGTTGCGCGCCGCGTGCGTGAACTGGGTGTTTACTGCGAACTGTGGGCGTGGGATGTGACAGAAGCACAAATTCGTGACTTCAATCCAAGCGGCATTATTCTTTCCGGCGGCCCGGAAAGCACCACCGAAGAAAACAGCCCGCGTGCGCCGCAGTATGTCTTTGAAGCAGGCGTACCGGTATTCGGCGTTTGCTATGGTATGCAGACCATGGCAATGCAGTTGGGTGGTCATGTTGAAGCCTCTAACGAACGTGAATTTGGCTATGCGCAGGTTGAAGTCGTAAACGACAGCGCACTGGTTCGCGGTATCGAAGATGCTCTGACAGCAGACGGTAAACCTCTGCTCGATGTCTGGATGAGCCACGGCGATAAAGTTACCGCTATCCCGTCCGACTTCATCACCGTAGCCAGCACCGAAAGCTGCCCGTTCGCCATCATGGCAAATGAAGAAAAACGCTTCTATGGCGTACAGTTCCACCCGGAAGTGACTCACACCCGCCAGGGGATGCGCATGCTGGAGCGTTTTGTGCGTGATATCTGCCAGTGTGAAGCCCTGTGGACGCCAGCGAAAATTATCGACGATGCAGTAGCCCGTATCCGCGAGCAGGTAGGCGACGATAAAGTGATCCTCGGCCTCTCTGGTGGCGTGGATTCCTCCGTGACTGCAATGCTGCTGCACCGCGCAATCGGCAAAAACCTGACTTGCGTATTCGTCGACAACGGCCTGCTGCGTCTCAACGAAGCAGAGCAGGTTCTGGATATGTTTGGCGATCACTTTGGTCTGAACATTGTTCACGTTCCGGCAGAAGATCGCTTCTTGTCAGCGCTGGCTGGTGAAAACGATCCGGAAGCAAAACGTAAAATCATCGGTCGCGTTTTCGTTGAAGTATTCGATGAAGAAGCGCTGAAACTGGAAGATGTGAAGTGGCTGGCGCAGGGTACTATCTACCCTGATGTTATCGAATCTGCCGCGTCTGCAACCGGTAAAGCTCACGTCATCAAATCTCACCACAACGTGGGCGGCCTACCGAAAGAGATGAAGATGGGCCTGGTTGAACCGCTGAAAGAGCTGTTCAAAGACGAAGTGCGTAAAATTGGTCTGGAGCTGGGCCTGCCGTACGACATGCTGTACCGTCACCCGTTCCCGGGACCAGGGCTTGGCGTTCGTGTGCTGGGCGAAGTGAAGAAAGAGTACTGCGACCTGCTGCGCCGTGCTGATGCCATCTTCATTGAAGAACTGCGTAAAGCGGACCTGTACGACAAAGTTAGCCAGGCGTTTACCGTGTTCCTGCCGGTACGTTCTGTTGGCGTAATGGGCGATGGTCGTAAATACGACTGGGTTGTGTCTCTGCGTGCTGTCGAAACCATCGACTTTATGACCGCACACTGGGCGCATCTGCCGTACGATTTCCTTGGTCGCGTTTCCAACCGCATTATCAATGAAGTGAACGGTATTTCCCGCGTGGTGTATGACATCAGCGGCAAGCCACCGGCGACTATTGAGTGGGAATGATTTGATCCCTGCACTATGAATTAGCAAAACCCTCTGTTACTACAGAGGGTTTTTTATACTCACGAATCATAGGATTGAAGTTACTGACATCGCTTAGTTAAACCAGCTGTCCGATTTGTTCTCTTCTGCTTTGCCCACGCTTTTCATCAGATCGCGACCGCCTTCAGTCATATTCCTGTTTGCGTCAGCTTCAGATTGCACCACATCGGTTTGCGCAGCTTTGTGCTTCAGTTCCTGATCGATAAATTCGTTTTCTCGCTTAACGCGGGCTTCTTCTTTCGCCAGCGCCAGTTTTTGTTTCTGAATCTCTAAGCTGCGTAGCTCATCTTCATAACTTTGATCGCGTTTCTTGTCCGCAGTGGCTTCGGCGTCCAGTTTATCCTGACGAGCTTTCTTATTCGCCGCTGCCGTTGCCGCTCTTTTATTAGCCGCGGCCTGGGCGTTTGCGCGACGTTGCTTCTCTTGCTGGATTTCCCTGTTGCGCTCCGCGACCCATTCGTCATGCTGCCTTTGCTCTTCATTTTTACCTTGCTGTTCCGCTTCTGCGACAGCAGAGAGTTGATCCTGCAATGATGAGGCGATAGCCGGATAGCTTAAGGAGGCTAAGATGGCGCAAAGAAAAACTTTCTTCATGACTCCTCCTGATTATTAGCTCTTTTCAGGACATTTGGTATTTGGCTGAATACGCGTTTCGTTATACGTCGTGGTAATAACAACGGCTAAACCTGTCGTAAACTGGCACTCTTTACCCACCTGGGTGGAGGTATACACTTTGGTGCCTTCCTTATACGTTAGAGAAACACCTTCCACTAAGGTTTTATCATTCACCATAGAACCTGCTGCCGCGCCAACAGCTCCGCCGCCAACTGCACCTGCCGTCGTTCCGGAATTGCTGCCAGACCCCACGTTGTGGCCGATAACACCGCCAGCGACTGCACCAATAAGCGCGCCGAAGGCTTGTGCGTTTCGTTTATTTTGGGAGTTGTCTACGGCAACTTTTGCGGGAAGAATGGAAATAATATTAACGGTTTTAGTTTCTTGTTTGGTATTCAGTTGATCGGTTTGATAAACATCGGCGGCATGATCATCAGCATTTGACTGGCATCCTGCCAGAGTGAATGACGCTAACATTGCCACAGGCAGAAGACATTTTTTAAATTTCATCACTATTCCTTGTTATACACATTACGAAAAATAAGACATTTAAGATCATCAAAAGAGGAAAGTAAATGTATTGCGTATAAAGGAATAGATTAAATTTATTAAAATTCATGTGGAAAATAATTTATAAAAATACATCATTAAAACATATGTATTAATTTTATATTTATTTCGCAGCCAAACAGGATAAACATCAGTCAGGACAAAGACGTAAAATTTAAGATGAAAGAATATCTGCCGCTTTGATAATCCCAAAGAGCAAAAGCATCCGACAGCGAGGTGCCGTTATGTTCTGTGAAAGTGGAGAAGGTAACCGCTAACGTTGTACCGGTGATTCGACGGAGAGTGTGGATTGCTGAGCTTCTTTTTTGCTCTGATGGTGCTGCCATGCACCGACGGACGAGTAGATAAAACGGCCAAAGAAGAAGATAAAGCTGATGAGCAGTACGATACGGGTCATGCGACTGTTAAATCGGTGTCGTTTTCGCATACTGGTTGCCTGACTCACAAAAGGTTCCTTGAAGTATGTCCCACGCCGTGGACGGTACTTACATTAAGGCACAACAGGACAAAATGGTCAATTCTTCGTTATGTAAAAAAGCGTCAGTGGATACATATTTTAATGTTATGGAAGTTAATTTAATTATTTACAATGATGATGTAATAATGATGAATTAACATGATAAACGTAATAATTCATTAATCAGGGTTATTTTGTTTGATATATATCAATTGGAACTTTCATATGACACTTAGAATCAATGCTCTCTATAGTGATGAATAATCATCATTCGAAGTCAGGTGGGATGCCTGTCTGAATACACCTCCTTCAGGATGTGGGGGATTCTGCTGAGCATCTATGAAACTGAATGCAACCTATATAAAAATACGTGATAAATGGTGGGGGCTTCCGCTGTTCCTGCCTTCTTTAATCTTGCCCATTTTCGCCCACATCAATACTTTCGCGCATATTTCTTCCGGTGAGGTTTTTCTCTTTTATCTGCCTTTGGCACTGATGATCAGCATGATGATGTTTTTCAGCTGGGCGGCATTGCCAGGTATCGCTTTAGGGATTTTTGTTCGCAAATATGCAGAGCTGGGTATTTACGAAACGCTCTCATTAACAGCTAATTTTATTATCATTATCATTCTCTGTTGGGGCGGTTACAGGGTCTTTACTCCCCGGCGTAACAACGTTTCACATGGTGATACCCGTTTAATTTCCCAGCGTATATTCTGGCAGATTGTGTTTCCTGCAACGCTGTTTCTGATACTTTTCCAGTTTGCCGCATTTGTAGGGTTACTGGCGAGTAGAGAAAATCTGGTCGGCGTCATGCCTTTTAACCTCGGGACCTTAATCAATTATCAGGCCTTACTGGTGGGCAATCTGATTGGTGTTCCGCTGTGCTACTTCATCATTCGGGTGGTGCGAAATCCGTTTTATTTACGCAGCTATTATTCGCAATTAAAACAGCAAGTTGATGTGAAAGTCACCAAAAAAGAGTTCGCGCTCTGGCTACTGGCATTAGGTGCGTTGTTGTTGCTGTTATGCATGCCGTTAAATGAAAAAAGCACGATTTTCAGCACCAATTATACCTTGTCATTATTGCTACCCCTGATGATGTGGGGAGCCATGCGCTATGGTTATAAGTTGATTTCGCTGCTCTGGGCGGTCGTGCTGATGATCAGCATCCACAGCTATCAAAATTACATTCCCATTTATCCTGGCTATACCACGCAACTGACCATAACCTCCTCCAGTTATCTGGTATTCTCTTTTATTGTCAATTATATGGCTGTACTGGCAACCCGTCAGAGAACGGTAGTCAGACGCATTCAGCGGCTTGCGTATGTAGACCCGGTGGTTCATCTGCCAAATGTTCGCGCCCTGAATCGCGCGTTGCGTGATGCACCCTGGTCTGCGCTTTGTTATTTACGCATCCCCGGCATGGAAATGCTGGTTAAGAACTATGGCATCATGCTACGTATTCAATACAAGCAAAAACTTTCTCACTGGCTGTCACCATTGCTGGAACCGGGTGAAGATGTTTATCAGCTTTCGGGTAACGATCTCGCGCTGCGACTGAATACAGAATCGCACCAGGAGCGCATTACCGCACTGGATAGCCATCTCAAGCAATTTCGTTTCTTTTGGGATGGAATGCCGATGCAACCGCAGATTGGCGTCAGTTACTGCTATGTACGCTCGCCGGTGAATCATATCTACCTGCTGCTGGGAGAGCTAAATACGGTTGCTGAACTCTCCATCGTGACCAACGCTCCAGAAAATATGCAGCGCCGCGGGGCTATGTATTTACAACGTGAATTGAAAGATAAAGTCGCGATGATGAATCGGCTACAGCAGGCGCTGGAACACAACCATTTTTTCCTGATGGCCCAGCCGATTACCGGTATGCGTGGTGATGTCTACCATGAAATTCTTCTGCGCATGAAAGGTGATAATGATGAACTGATCAGCCCCGACAGCTTCTTGCCGGTCGCGCACGAATTTGGTTTATCGTCGAGTATCGACATGTGGGTCATTGAGCATACGCTGCAATTTATGGCTGAAAACAGAGCGAAGATGCCCGCTCACCGTTTTGCTATTAATCTGTCGCCAACCTCGGTATGTCAGGCTCGTTTTCCATTTGAAGTCAGTCAGTTGCTGGCTAAATACCAGATTGAAGCGTGGCAACTTATTTTTGAAGTCACCGAAAGTAATGCGCTGACCAATGTTAAGCAGGCGCAAATCACCTTGCAGCATCTTCAGGAATTAGGCTGCCAGATTGCGATTGATGATTTCGGCACCGGCTACGCCAGCTATGCGCGGCTTAAAAATGTGAATGCCGATCTCCTTAAAATTGACGGCAGTTTTATCCGCAATATTGTGTCAAATAGTCTGGATTACCAGATAGTGGCGTCGATTTGTCACCTGGCGCGAATGAAGAAAATGCTGGTAGTGGCAGAGTACGTTGAAAACGAAGAGATCCGCGAGGCGGTGCTTTCTTTAGGGATAGATTATATGCAGGGTTATCTTATTGGTAAGCCGCAACCGTTAATTGATACGCTGAATGAAATCGAACCCATTCGCGAAAGTGCCTGAACAGCGAGGGCCGACATTTCTCGTCGGCCCGCAAAGCATTAAGCAGCTATTTCAGGTGAACTTTCTTCTTCAATTTTCAATCGCCAGCCAGCCACGCCTTCCCAGTATTCTTGCTCCTTTTCCAGATCAAGCAGTACCAGTGCATTCTGACTAAACCAGTCATGCGGAAAACGCAATGTCCAGTGACTGTCATCGGTAATCAGCGTTAATGTTGGCGGTGTGGTGGTTGCCTGACGTTGATTGTTGAGCAAGACGCCAAGACGCAATAGCTGAATCAGCGGCAGAAACTGTTTCTTTTTAAACAAGGTAAAGCGCGGCAGATCGTCGAGCTTAATCGCTTTACGGTGATAGCGCACCAGCGTCGCCATCATCAGCTGCTGTTCCTGATTAAAACCCGGCAAGTCGCTGTTTTGCAGAATATAAGCGGAGTGGCGATGCAAACCGCTGTGGTTGATATTCAATCCGACCTCATGCAGCATGGCGGCCCATCGCAGTAGCGCTTCCAGTTGCGGATGCGCCAGCTTCGGTTGCTGCTCCCGCCACTGTTCGTACATTTGCATAGTGGTATCCAGCACCCGTCGGGCCTGTTCACTGTCGATGTGATACTGGTTGGCGAGGCTGCTGGCGGTGCGACTACGCACATCCTGATGACGGAAACGTCCTTCCATTTCATACAGTACGCCTTCGCGTAACGCCCCGTCAGAAAGGCGCAGTTCACGGATGGCTAAAGCATCAAACACACCGCATAAAATCGCCAGTCCAGGAACGAAGACTGTTTTCCGTTCTTCGGAAAGACCCGGTAAACTCACCGATGCGAAATTACGGTGACGTAAAACTTCTTTTACCAGTTTTTCCAGACGTTCCGGGGTAATTATCCCGTCTTTCTCGCCCATTTCCATTAACACTTCATGGGCGGCTTTTATGGTACCGGAAGCGCCCATTGCCACGTTCCAGCCCTGAATTCGAAATTGCCAGGTTAAAGTTTCCAGTTTTTGTGCTGCCGCCATGCGAGCGCGCTGAAAATTCTCTTTATTGATGACCCCGCCAGGGAAATAAAGCTGGGCAAAGCTGACACAACCCATCCGGCGGCTTTCAACGAGAATCGGTTCGAAATTTTCACCAATCACCAGTTCCGTAGATCCGCCGCCAATATCAATAACCAGTTTGCGACCTTTTTCCGGCTGGGTATGTTCCACGCCCATGAAAATCAGACGGGCTTCTTCATTACCGGAAATAATTTCAATCGGGTAGGGAATGACCTTTTCCGCGCGTTTCAAAAAGTCAGTAGCATTCAACGCCTGACGCAGCGTATGGGTGCCAACAATACAAACGCTGGCAGGCGAAAATCCCTGCAAGCGTTCAGCAAACAACGATAGGCAGTTCAATCCGCGTGTGATTGCCTCTTCACTCAACATATTATCTGGCCCCAGACCGTCTGCCAGATGGACACGCTGTTTCAGGCGACCAATAATCTGCATAGCGCCATCCACCACACGGGCAATAACCATGTGGAAACTGTTTGAACCAAGATCGACCGCAGCAAACTCCTGCGGACGAGGGGATTTGTCGTGTATTGGCATAGGGTTATTCAGGTTGTTCGAGGGATTTGATGTAATCGTAAATCGCCAACTGCGCCCGCACTTTGCGGCGGTTACCGCGGGGAACGTAGCGATTACTAAGTTCTTTATCGATATAACGCGCTTTGACCGTATCGCTGAATAAAATGTCGATGATGTCCAGTACTCGCTGCTTCAGGCGTGGATCGAGTAGTGGCGTCGCTACTTCAATACGATAATCAATATTGCGCGTCATCCAGTCGGCGGAAGAAAGGTAGACCTTTTTATCGCCGCCATTTTCAAAAATATAAACCCGGTCATGTTCAAGGTAACGGTCAACAATACTGATAGCACGGATGTTATCACTAATGCCTTCCAGATTAGGGATCAGCGAACACATTCCACGAACCAGCAGATTCACCGGCACGCCGGAGCTGGAAGCCGCATACAGACGGTCGACCAGACCTTTATCGACAAGGTTATTTAGCTTTAGAGTGATACCGCTGGGCAGCCCTTGCTGCGCGTTGGCGATCTCGCGGTCCACCATCTCATACAACAAACGGCGGGAGTTTTGTGGTGACACCATTAAATAATCAAATGTCACCGGACGGTATGGGTTTTCAATAAAGTTGAACACACGCCGTACTTCGTTGGTAATGCGCGCATCAGCGGTCAGCAACGAATAGTCAGTATAAAGACGCGCGGTTTTTTCGTTAAAGTTCCCGGTCCCGATGTGTGCGTAACGCACCATTTCACCGTTTTCTTTACGTGAAATCAGGAACAGTTTGGCGTGAATTTTCAGCCCCGGCGCAGAGAAGATAACGTGCACGCCTGCTTCGGTCAGGCGCTTCGCCCAGTGAATGTTGGCTTCTTCGTCAAAACGCGCCTGTAGCTCAACCACCACGGTCACTTTTTTACCGTTGTGCGCGGCGTGGATCATCGAGTCGATGATGCGTGAATCTTTCGCCACGCGGTAAATGTTAATCTTAATCGCCAGTACGCTCGGGTCGAACGAAGCCTGACGCAGCAGTTCCAGTACATGCTCAAAAGTGTGATAAGGATAATAGAGCAGCACATCACGTTCGCGAATGGCATCAAAACCGTTGCGGAACTGGGCTTTATCGAACCAAATATGGCGTAAACGCGGCAATGGTTTGTTCACCAGATTGGCTTTGCCGACGTTGGGGAAATTAATAAAGTCTTTAAAATTGTGATAACGACCGCCGGGGACAATGGAGTCGTAGCGGGAAATAGTCAGTTTTTCACGTAATACTTCAACCAGCGCATTGGGCATATCGCGCTGATAAACAAAACGTACCGGTTCTGCGGTTAAGCGCTGCTTCAGGCTGGAAGACATCAACTCCATCAGGCTGGCTTCCATCTCGTGCACTAAATCGTACTCGGCATCGCGGGTCATCTTCATTGAATAGGCATTCAGCGCGTCATAATCAAAGAATCCTTTGAAAATATCATCAAGGCAGTAACGCAGAATGTTATCCAGAAGAATCATCGGCTTGCGTCGACGCGGCGCTTCTGGCGGTAAATTCACAAATCGCGGCACTTTATCTGATGGGATCTCAAGCAGCGCGTAACGGATGGTATCGCCACGGATAATTTCCACCGCCAGATAGGTGTAATCATCTTTCAGGAACTGCACTAAGTCAGTGTCAGGATTGATTAAAATCGGCGTAATGTGCTGACGCAGATACTGCTTAAAATAATGACGCAGCCAGTTTTGTTGATTGACGGAGAGCTGTCGTTCATTAATCAGGAAGATCTGGTTGCGCGCCATCTCCAGCAGCAGCTCGTTGTAGAGGCCGTCGAATTCCTGATCGGCTTTCAGTACCCGGGACTGAATTTTGCCCAGTAAATGGCGGGAATGAGAGTTGGAACCTTGTTCTTCGCTAATAATGATGCGTCGCTTCAGTTCAGCGAAGCGGACTTTATAGAACTCATCAAGGTTATTGGAATAGATCCCCAGGAAACGCATCCTTTCAATCAGCGGGTTAGATTTGTCCGCCGCTTCCTGAAGCACGCGTTCATTGAACGATAACCAACTGAGCTCTTTTTCGATGTATAGCTTTTCCTGACCCATTACCACTTTTACTCCGTTTTATTCACGGGACACTGCCTGGATATTATGGCGAGCAATATTGGCAGATGTCCAACTATGCCAGAAAAGGGGGAAAAAAACTGCTGGAGCTTGCGATTTACAGGTGAAATGAAAAACGCCAGCGGCAGAGCTGGCGCTTTAACTACGGGGGCATTACTCGTCGGCAGCGTAGCCCTGCGGCGGCAGACGTTGACCATCCAGCCACGCGGCGTTATCGTGCATTTTCAGACGACCATCGGCAAACCAGCTAATCACCAGTGGATAAATAGCGTGTTCCTGAGTTTGCACGCGGGCGGTAATTTCATCTTCAGTATCACCAGCAAATACCGGAACTTTAGCCTGTAAAACAACCGGGCCACCATCCAGTTCATCGGTGACGAAATGCACCGATGTGCCGTGTTCCTCATCGCCATTTTCAAGCGCCTGACGATGGGTGTGCAAACCGGGATATTTTGGCAGCAGAGAAGGGTGGATGTTCAGCAAGCGCCCGGCATAGTGGGAGACAAATGTCGGGCTGAGAATGCGCATAAAACCAGCCAGCACGACTACATCGGGTGCGTACATGTCGATTTCATGAGTTAACTCCCGGTCATAGGCTTCACGACTGTCAAACGCGCTGGCGATGAGCGTATGGGTAGCAATACCCGTCTGGCGGGCGCGTTCAAGGCCGAACGCGTCGGCCTTATTGCTGAAAACTGCCCGTACGGTGCCTTTAATTTTATTGGTTTTGCAGGCGTCAATAATTGCCTGCAAATTACTTCCGTTGCCGGAAATAAGCACCACAATATTCATTATTCGATAACCACGCGTTGTTCGGAATCAGAGGCTTTGATGATACCGATTTTCCACGCGTTTTCACCGTTGGCATTGAGCAGGGCGAGGGCTTTGTCCACTTCCGGAGCAGGCAGGGCAATAATCATCCCGACGCCGCAGTTGAAGGTGCGATACATTTCATGGCGCTCAACGTTACCTGCCGTTTGCAGCCAGTTGAACACTTCCGGCCACTGCCAGGAAGATTCATCAATCACTGCCTGGGTATTATCTGGCAATACGCGCGGAATGTTTTCCCAGAAGCCGCCGCCGGTCAGGTGCGCAATAGCATGCACATCGACCTTTTCAATCAACTCCAGCACGGACTTCACGTAAATGCGGGTTGGTGCCAGCAGATGATCGGCTAATGGCTTACCATCAAGTTCGGTGGTTTGCGGATCACAACCGCTGACTTCAAGAATTTTGCGCACCAGCGAATAGCCGTTCGAGTGCGGACCGCTGGAGCCGAGTGCAATCAGCACATCGCCATCGCTGACTTTAGAGCCGTCGATGATTTCTGATTTTTCTACCACGCCAACGCAGAAACCAGCGACATCGTAATCTTCACCGTGATACATCCCCGGCATTTCTGCCGTTTCGCCACCCACAAGCGAACAGCCCGATTGCAGACAACCTTCAGCGATGCCGCTGATCACCGCTGAAGCGGTATCAACATCCAGTTTTCCGGTTGCGTAATAGTCGAGGAAAAAGAGGGGTTCCGCGCCTTGTACTACCAGATCGTTAACACACATGGCGACCAGATCGATACCAATGGTGTCGTGACGTTTTAAGTCCATCGCCAGACGCAGCTTGGTGCCAACGCCATCAGTGCCGGAAACCAGCACGGGTTCACGATATTTTTGCGGCAATGCACACAGCGCACCGAAGCCGCCCAGACCGCCCATCACTTCCGGACGACGCGTTTTCTTCACTACGCCTTTGATTCTTCCAACCAGAGCATTACCCGCGTCAATATCAACACCGGCATCTTTGTAGCTAAGAGAGGTTTTATCGGTCACTGCTTGGGTCCCCACGCGTTACTTGCGGTAGAAAAATAAAAATTCGGCGCAATTCTAACAGGGAAAGCAAACGTTTGCGAGACTGCTTTACACAACCTTTTTGCACGTCTTTTCCCCAGGCGCGCGGCGAAAGAATACTTGTACCAGGGCAAAGGATCGTTTTCGGATGGAATAATCTTCTTTCATAACCATTTGAATACAAAATAACTTTATCTCAAACCGTTATCATTTTGACTAAAGTCAACGAAAATAATATTGCCGCCTTGAAGAAAGGAGGTATAATCCGTCGATTTTTTTTGTGGCTGCCCCTCAAAGGAGAAAGAGTATGAAGATCGTGGAAGTCAAACACCCACTCGTCAAACACAAGCTGGGACTGATGCGTGAGCAAGATATCAGCACCAAGCGCTTTCGCGAACTCGCTTCCGAAGTGGGTAGCCTGCTGACTTACGAAGCGACCGCCGACCTCGAAACGGAAAAAGTAACTATCGAAGGCTGGAACGGCCCGGTAGAAATCGATCAGATCAAAGGTAAGAAAATTACCGTGGTGCCAATTTTACGTGCCGGTCTGGGGATGATGGACGGTGTGCTGGAAAACGTTCCGAGCGCGCGCATCAGCGTTGTCGGCATGTACCGTAATGAAGAAACGCTGGAGCCGGTACCGTACTTCCAGAAACTGGTTTCAAACATCGATGAGCGTATGGCGCTGATCGTTGACCCAATGCTGGCAACCGGCGGTTCCGTTATCGCGACCATCGACCTGCTGAAAAAAGCAGGCTGCAGCAGCATTAAAGTGCTGGTACTGGTAGCTGCGCCAGAAGGTATTGCTGCGCTGGAAAAAGCGCACCCGGACGTCGAACTGTATACTGCATCGATTGACCAGGGACTGAACGAGCACGGATACATTATTCCGGGCCTCGGCGATGCCGGTGATAAAATCTTTGGTACGAAATAAAGAATAAAAATAATTAAAGCCGACTTTAAGAGTCGGCTTTTTTTTGAGTAAAGCGCCTATAACACATAATACAGAGGATAATACTATGACGCGCCGTGCTATCGGGGTGAGTGAAAGACCGCCACTTTTACAGACAATCCCGCTTAGTTTGCAACATTTGTTCGCCATGTTTGGTGCAACCGTCCTGGTGCCCGTCTTATTTCATATTAACCCGGCGACTGTACTGTTATTTAACGGTATAGGAACGCTGCTGTATCTCTTCATCTGTAAAGGGAAAATCCCGGCTTATCTTGGTTCAAGTTTTGCCTTTATTTCGCCAGTATTGTTACTGTTGCCGTTGGGTTATGAAGTCGCGCTGGGCGGCTTTATTATGTGCGGCGTGCTGTTCTGCCTGGTTTCTTTTATCGTGAAGAAAGCGGGGACCGGCTGGCTGGACGTGCTGTTTCCACCTGCGGCAATGGGCGCAATCGTTGCCGTCATCGGTCTGGAGTTGGCGGGCGTAGCTGCCGGTATGGCAGGTTTACTCCCGGCTGAAGGGCAAACGCCAGACTCCAAAACCATCATCATCTCCATTACCACGCTGGCAGTCACGGTTTTAGGTTCCGTGCTGTTTCGTGGTTTCCTGGCAATTATCCCGATTTTAATTGGCGTGCTGGTGGGCTACGCGCTCTCTTTCGCAATGGGAATTGTCGATACCACGCCGATTATTAATGCTCACTGGTTTGCGCTGCCAACTCTCTATACGCCGCGCTTCGAGTGGTTTGCCATTCTGACTATTCTGCCAGCGGCGTTAGTGGTTATTGCCGAACACGTAGGGCACCTGGTAGTAACGGCTAATATCGTCAAAAAAGATCTGCTGCGCGATCCAGGTCTGCACCGTTCGATGTTTGCTAACGGCTTGTCGACCGTGATCTCCGGCTTCTTTGGCTCCACGCCAAACACCACCTACGGGGAAAACATTGGCGTTATGGCGATCACCCGCGTTTACAGTACCTGGGTTATCGGTGGGGCGGCGATTTTCGCTATCCTGCTTTCCTGCGTCGGTAAACTGGCTGCTGCTATCCAGATGATCCCATTGCCGGTGATGGGCGGCGTTTCGCTGCTGCTTTATGGTGTTATCGGTGCTTCCGGTATTCGTGTTTTGATCGAATCGAAAGTGGATTACAACAAAGCACAGAACCTGATCCTGACTTCTGTCATTTTGATCATCGGTGTCAGTGGCGCGAAGGTAAACATCGGCGCGGCGGAGCTGAAAGGTATGGCGCTGGCGACCATCGTCGGTATCGGCTTAAGTTTGATCTTCAAACTGATTAGTGTGCTGCGCCCTGAAGAAGTGGTGCTGGACGCAGAAGACGCGGATATAACAGACAAATAATGTACCGACCGGGCAGTGTTGCTGCCCGGTTCAAACATCATGGGATTCTGTGGTAAACTTCTCGCGATTTTGTGAAATCCTGGTTGAGGTATCTCTGAACACACCGGCACAGCTCTCTTTGCCACTTTATCTTCCTGACGACGAAACCTTTGCAAGTTTCTGGCCGGGGGATAACTCCTCTTTACTGGCCGCGCTGCAAAACGTGCTGCGTCAGGAACATAGCGGTTACATCTATCTCTGGGCACGCGAAGGCGCGGGGCGCAGCCATCTGCTGCACGCGGCTTGCGCGGAATTGTCGCAGCGTGGCGATGCGGTGGGCTATGTCCCGCTGGATAAACGCACCTGGTTTGTTCCGGAAGTGCTCGACGGTATGGAGCATTTGTCGCTGGTCTGTATCGACAACATTGAGTGTATTGCAGGCGATGAGTTGTGGGAGATGGCGATTTTCGATCTCTACAATCGAATTCTGGAATCGGGTAAAACACGGTTGTTAATCACCGGCGATCGTCCACCGCGGCAGTTGAATCTGGGATTACCGGATCTCGCGTCGCGACTCGACTGGGGGCAGATCTACAAATTGCAGCCACTTTCTGATGAAGATAAGTTGCAGGCGCTACAGTTACGCGCGCGTTTGCGTGGTTTTGAACTGCCGGAAGATGTGGGGCGTTTCTTGCTGAAGCGGCTCGACAGAGAAATGCGCACGTTATTTATGACGTTGGATCAGTTGGATCGTGCGTCGATTACCGCGCAACGTAAGCTGACCATTCCGTTTGTGAAAGAAATTCTGAAACTGTAGACAAGACGTTTATCGTCGGATGCGCGCCCATTGTATTCGTAGGCCGGATAAGACGCGGCAAGCGTCGTATCCGGCAATGTGCTTCAACTAGCGATGGAGCACTTCTTAACCCACGATTTCCAGCACCTGCTCCGGTGGACGACCAATTCGCGCTTTGCCATTCGCGACCACAATCGGGCGCTCCATTAGCTTCGGATTATCCACCATTGCCTGAATCAGCGCCTCTTCGCTAAGCGAACTGTCAGTCAGGTTCAGCTCTTTATAAAGATCCTCTTTCTGGCGCATCAACTCACGGGCACTATTCATCCCCAGCATTTTAAGCAAATCGCGCAGCGTTGCCGCATCGGCGGGTGTCTCAAGGTAGAGCACCACTTCTGGCTCCACGCCGTTTTCTTTCAGCAGGTTCAGCGTTTCCCGGCTCTTTGAACAGCGTGGATTATGGTAGATTTTTACCTGTTTGGTCATGGTTCTTCCTTTAATGCGAATTACATCTTGGTATAAGGCTTAAAGCGTTCCTGCAGCTGGCGCAACTGGTCGATGCGCGCATCGTAACGTGCTTGTTGCAGGCTGCCTAATTTCACCTGCGAACTGGCGCTGCTCAACAGGGAAATGGCCTGATCGAGTCGCCCGGCGAGCGCATAACCTTCTGCTCGCGCTGCCAGTTCCTGATCGCGGTTATTTAGTGCGGCTTCCGCCTGTGCCAGTAAATCCCAGCCGTTGCTGTCATCTTTATTGTTAAAAGTGTAGCGATTCAGAATATTGGCCGCTTCCTGTGGTTGCCCCCCTTGCAGATAAGCGTTCGCCAGGTTGAGCTGCAACACCGGATTGGTGCGCAAATCGCGGGCATTTTTCAGGCGATTGATAGCGTCATTGGCTTTGTTTTGCCCAAGATCGATATCGGTAGCCAGATCGAGATACCATGCGTTGCCAGGTTCTGCCGCCAGTAACGGTTGCAGCGTTTTACGCGCTTCGTCGTATTTATTGGCTTCCATCGCCTGTAAAGCACGACCATATTGCGCCGCTCGTTGCTGACGAACGTTTCCTTTCGCCCATTCATCCAGCAAATCACTGGTGAGCTGATTACGTCCGGAATTATACATCCCCAGTGTGCGCGCTTTCGCCAGATAGAAATCCTCCGACGACTGCACCACCATCGGGCGCATCTGATTAGCACGGTTGCGGGCATCTGCCAGACGACTTTCCGGCAATGGGTGAGTCAATAAAATTTCCGGCGGACGCGAGGAGTAACGCGCCTGATCGAGCAATTTTTCGAGGAAGGTCGGCATCGCCTGCGGATCGAATCCTGAGCGTTGCAGTACCTGAATACCAATGCGATCCGCTTCCTGTTCATTTTGCTGGGTGAAGCTGATCATCCCCTGGCGCGTTCCCGCCAGTGTACCGGTCAGCGCTGCCATCCCCGCCTGCGGACTGGCCATCGCCAGTAAAATAGAACCTAACGCGCCGACCCAGGTCAGCGGCGCGCTGCGCTGTTGATCTTCCATCGCTCGTGCCAGGTGACGTTGGGTGACGTGGGAGATTTCGTGCGCCATAACTGAAGCCAGTTGGCTTTCGTTATCGGAATAACGGAACAGGGCAGAGTGCAGCACCACGTTGCCGCCAAAGAAAGCAAAGGCGTTAATTTCGTCGTTATTGATCAAAAAGAAATGGAACGGCGTCTTAACCGAATTGGCATGCGAAACCAGACGCATCCCCAGCGAATTAATGTACTGCGTTAACAACGGGTCATTAATTAACGGCGCACTGCCGCGTAATTGGCGGACATAATAGTCGCCCATCTGCATTTCCTGACCAATGGAAAGCGTGCTTCCTGCGGAGGTTCCCATATCCGGCAAGGTGTCTGCGCTATCGGCAAACGCCGGGGCTACCTGACCGATAGTCATAGCAGCAATGAGGGTAGCAACCAGGTTTTTTTTCAACTGCCTGAACATAACCTCTGTCCTGTGTTTCTGGAGATAGTCATTTGACCGATACTGTGAAATATCGTTCCCACCGCGCCGCCTTTGAGTGTAACGGCGAAGATTAGCCCACTCAAATGACTTTTCAGTTTCCTGAATCCGTCATAAAAAGCGAAGTCTTTTTTGTGACATTTCGATACAATTGCGGATCACAATCCCGCTCTTGAGGTTCAGGGAAGGTCTTTATGCTCGAAATGTTGATGCAATGGTATCGCCGCCGTTTTAGCGACCCGGAAGCGATTGCCTTGCTGGTTATTTTAGTTGCCGGATTTGGCATTATTTTTTTCTTTAGTGGCCTGCTTGCTCCGCTGTTGGTGGCTATTGTGCTGGCCTATTTGCTGGAATGGCCAACCGTGCGCCTGCAATCTATTGGCTGCTCCCGCCGCTGGGCGACGTCGATTGTATTGGTGGTTTTCGTCGGTATATTGCTATTGATGGCGTTCGTGGTACTGCCTATCGCCTGGCAGCAGGGCATCTACTTAATTCGCGATATGCCGGGGATGCTCAATAAGCTTTCTGACTTTGCCGCCACGTTGCCGCGCCGCTATCCGGCGTTGATGGATGCGGGCATTATTGATGCAATGGCCGAAAATATGCGCAGTCGGATGCTGACCATGGGCGATTCGGTGGTGAAAATTTCCCTCGCCTCGCTGGTCGGTTTGCTGACCATTGCCGTCTATCTGGTGCTGGTACCATTGATGGTCTTCTTCCTGCTGAAAGACAAAGAGCAGATGCTGAACGCCGTTCGTCGGGTGCTGCCGCGTAACCGTGGTCTGGCAGGCCAGGTGTGGAAGGAGATGAATCAGCAAATCACTAACTATATCCGTGGGAAAGTGCTGGAGATGATCGTGGTGGGGATTGCCACCTGGCTGGGGTTCTTACTCTTCGGTCTGAACTATTCGTTGCTGCTGGCGGTGCTGGTCGGCTTCTCGGTACTTATTCCGTACATTGGTGCATTTGTGGTGACCATTCCGGTGGTTGGCGTGGCGCTATTCCAGTTTGGTGCTGGCACGGAATTCTGGAGCTGCTTCGCGGTGTATCTGATCATTCAGGCGCTGGACGGCAACCTGTTAGTACCTGTGTTGTTCTCCGAAGCGGTTAACCTGCATCCGCTGGTCATTATTTTATCAGTAGTGATCTTCGGTGGTTTGTGGGGATTCTGGGGCGTATTCTTCGCCATTCCATTGGCGACGCTGATCAAAGCCGTGATTCACGCCTGGCCCGATGGGCAAATCGCGCAAGAATAATCTTCAGCCCGACGAACTGTTTCGCCGGGCTGATTTTTAGGGTTCCTGACGTAAATAAATAGCCCGATAACAAATACTCACCAGCACTGCACCGCCGATAATATTACCCAGCATCACCGGGAGCAGATTGGCGGTAATAAAATGGCTGACCGTCAGTGCCGGAAAATTGTCTGCGCTACTGTGCGCCAGTTGCCAGAAGGAGGTAGGGGCGAAATGGCGAATGGCAATGGCGAACGGAATCACAAACAAATTGGCGATACAGTGCTCAAAGCCACTGGCGACAAACAGGGTGATGGGCAAAATCATGGCGACGATTTTGTCGCATAATGAACGTCCGCAATAACTCATCCACAGCGCCAGACAAACCATCAGATTGCACATAATGCCGAGGCTGACTGATTCAGTAAATGTATGATGCATTTTGCCCTCGGCGCAGTGTAAAACCGCGACTCCCCACATCGCGTTTTCACTCATCACCAGCCCGGAAAACCAGATTAACAAACTGAAACAGGCAATACCTGCCAGATTACCGCAGGCCACCAGAAGTGCATTAATCAGCCATGTTCGCAAGCTAATAACGCCCCGACTTTTTGCCATCACCGTCATTACCGACGAGGTGAACAGGCTGGTGCCGCAAACCGCCAGCAAAATAAAGCCGAGTGTAAAGCAAAGGCCACCCACCAGATGGGTTAATGCCTGTGAAGACGGGGCATCGGCGATAACGGTAAGGTAAAAAGTAAATCCGATCGCCATAAACACGCCTGCGGACATCGCCATTAAAAAGACCGACACTTTGCTGCGGGCAATTTTATGGGCGGCAATCCGTTCAGCGATTGCCGCTTTTCTGGCGCTCAACTGCAAGTCGAAAGAGAGTTTGTTTCTCATGCATACTCCTGCAAAAACAGATTACAACACCTCGCGAACCGAGATCCCCAGCCGCTGCATTCGTGATAGCAGCGTGGTGCGCTTCATCCCTAATCGCGTCGCCGCGCCACGGGGCCCGGCAACAATGCCATTGGTTTCTCGCAATACCTGAACAATGCGCTGACGTTCTTCTTCGTCGTTTTCTGGCGTCGTCGGGTTCAGCAACTGCGCCATTGAACGGCGAAGCGCCGAATTTTCATTTAACGTTGGCAGTAAACGGCTTTGGCGGACATTAAGATGTAAATTCAGACTGTTACCGCGAGTCAGTAATACCGCTCGCTCAATCACGTTTTCCAGCTCGCGCACGTTGCCCGGCCAGTCCCACGACATCAACTGGCGTAGCGCTTCTGTTGGAATGGCATCAATTGTGCGATTCATATGGCGAGCCATTTTTTGTGTAAAATGTTTTGCTAAAAGAGGGATATCTTCCGGACGGTCGCGTAGCGGCGGCAATTCCAGTGGAAAGACGTTAAGTCGATAAAAGAGATCGCTGCGAAACTGGCGATCTTCTACCATTTGCCACAAATCACGGTTGGTGGCGGCAATGACTCTGACATTCACCGGGATCGTTCTACTCCCACCGAGACGCTCAATTTCCCGCTCCTGTAATACGCGTAGCAGTTTGGGCTGAAGTTCTAACGGCAGATCGCCAATTTCATCGAGAAATAACGTGCCGCCATCGGCAATTTCAAAACGACCACGATGAGTGTTAATCGCGCCAGTAAATGCCCCTTTGTCGTGACCGAATAACTCACTTTCCAGAAGACTGGCGGGGATAGCGGCGCAGTTGATTTTGACCAGCGGCTTGTCGCGTCGCGGGCTCAGTTGATGGATCGCCCTGGCGATCACCTCTTTGCCGGTTCCGGTTTCACCACAAATCAACACCGTACTGTCGCTCTTCGCCACAATATCTACCTGCTGGAGTAAATCTTCCATTGCCTGGCTTTGGTAGATAATGTCACCGACGCCCAGATTCGAAAGGAGCTGCTCGCTAAGCTGGTGGTTTTCTTGCTGCAAGCTTTCCTGCAAATCGGTCATGCTGCGCCAGGCATCGGCATTGCCAACGGCAATAGCGATGCGATCGGCAATATGTTGTAGTAGCTGGCAGTTTTCCTCACTAAAGAGAGTGGGAGAGGTATGCGCCAGCAACAATGCACCCGGTGTATGGTTGCCAAAGGTGAGCGGTATAAGGAGCGCAGATTCGCAGCCGTTAGATGCAAGTAAGTGTAATAACGGGTCGCGTTGCCAGAGAAACAGATCGTCTGCACGGTGCGTCAAGGTCGGTTGTCGGGTTTGTAGCGTTTGTGTCAGCAATACACTTTCGCCAGGCATACAGCGTGGCAGACACGCACAATGTGAGGCAGAAAGATCGCTGCACCACAGGCTGAACTTCTCGTTCTTTCGATGATCGCCCAGTACCATACTGACTGAAGCCAGACCGAAAAAATGATGGATCTCACGAGCGACGTCAGCGATCAGATCGTCGAGATCAAGATGTGACAACACTGCATTAGTGATATCCACCAGTACCCGATGATGATCGCGATCTTTCTCCAGCAAACGCAGCGCCACCTGCTGTTCTTCATCATTGAGCCATGATTGCAGAACCGGAGTGATTATGTGTGCCAGCCAGTTAAACAGTGTGCAATCCTGGGGAGTAAAACGACTGCCGTGGGTGCGAATAAAGCGTAGCTCCGCCATTCCACTACTGCCGAGAAGGACGGCGTGGCGCGAATAATCGACCATCTCGCCCTGATACTCTGTTGTTGCCGTCACATCGCTGCCATCATCATGGTAGCGGTAATAGAAGTTGCTTTTGAGAACATGCAGTTCAATAAGTTGTACCGGGCTGAACGGCGGCGGCAGCGGGATGAAGGCGCGTAATAAAGACGCCTTGCCGTGTTTCTGCGCTAACCGCTCCGCGAGCATTCCGTTTACCGCTTCAATTGTTATTCCTTGTGGCGGGGCAAACATCGCCTCGTCTGACATAGCCATCAACAGTCCTTATTAATGAGAAATCCTTCTCATGCAATTTTTCTGGCCATCATATAGATGGCCGGTTCCTGCACAATTTCATCCAACAGATGAATGAATTGAATGCTACGCGCCTGCCACACAGACGTCGCGTCATCTGCCAGTGGCGCGAATGCCCGGGTCAACAGGGCGGTGTGGCTGGCGTCAATAACAATCTCACCAAAGGTCATCACCCCCAGCATCTTACGTCGGGCTTGCTCCTCTTCGACCTGTGCAAGCCAATCTTCGTATTCCGTCTGTGGGCAGCGGAAGGCGACATTCAGACAATCAATCACGCCAACGTGATGACCGATAGCCAACGAGTAATACATTACCTGGGAGCTGTGTTCCGGCATCTCGTCGCTACTGGCGATAAATTTTTTTCGCAGCGTCCAGAAAACAATTTCCCCGCACTCCTCAGCCATGTAACCCCCGGAGAACGCGAAAGAGTTGCTGAACGATACTATTGAGACGCGGATCGTCGGCTTCGCGCAACCAGGTGTTAACCCGATTTCCTGTAGGATCGTCGCTTAAATGGCGCAGGAGCCGATCGCAAATTTCTCGCCCCTGACGATAGCCCGCCAGCCGCCTCGCTTCTCGCTCAATGGCGATACGCTGTGATGGCGGGATCTGCGGCCACAGCGGTTGCATGGTCACCCCGGTGGGATCGCGATAATCCACCGCGTGAATCTTCTGTTGTAGCAAACCGAGCGCCACGGCGAAACCGTGAATGGTGGCGGCCGGTGTTGGCGGGCAGCCGGGGATCCAAACATCAATGGGGACAATGGTGTCGCTGCCGCCCCAGACGCTGTAGAGATCGTGGAAAATACCGCCGCCGACACCGCACGCGCCGTAGGAAACACAGATTTTATGATCGGGGGCAGACTCATATGCCCGAAGTGCAGGCATACGCATCGCCCGGGTGACTGCGCCAGTAAATAACAAAATATCGGCGTGACGAGGTGATGAAACAACCTTAATGCCAAAGCGTTCTGCGTCGAATACTGGTGTGATGGCGGCAAAAATTTCGATTTCGCAGGCGTTGCAGCCGCCGCAATCGACGCGATAAACGTAGGCCGAGCGACGGATATCCTGTAACAAATGCTGCTTCATCTTTTGCGTTTGTTCGTCCAGCGTGATGGGCTGGCTGACATGTTGCGTAAGCACTGGACTCATAGCTGCTCCTTAGCCACCAGCGGTTCATCTGTGTCGTCGTTGATCAGCGTCGCGCGTTGTTTGCATTCCGGGCAGACGCTCGCTTGCGCCCACAACATTTCGCGGTTTTGTGGTGCATTTTGTTGCTGTGCCAACAGTTCTGCAGCCAGTGCGACGGTTTTTTGCGGGGCAAACGGGCGTTCGCAACGGCTGCAACGTTGTAGATGGAACGTCGCGCGGGTATAGAGATCGGCTTTATTGGTGACGGTCAGTTCAAAGTTATTGGTAAGCTGAATGGCTCTGGTCGGGCACACTTCTTCACAACGTCCGCAGTAAATACAACGCCCCAGATAGAGCTGCCAGGTGCGCGTATTTTGCTGGTCGTCGGTCTGGATAGTCAGCGCATTTGCCGGACAAGCACAGGCGCAGGCACCGCAGGCAATACATTGGCTGGGCATCAGATCCGGTTTCCCGCGAAAGCCTGGGCTGACCTCCAGTGGCGCGAAGGGATATTTCACCGTCGCGGTTCCGGCGCGCATAATAGTTTTCAGTAACTTCAGCATTTTCTGTCCTTACTTCAGCGGCGAACGGTTACGATCAATGCCGTAGCGTTCGATCTCTTTATACGGCACGGTTTTTGACTGGCGCTTGCGCACATCAACCAGCGTCACACGGTCGGTACAGGAGTAGCAGGGATCAAGGCTACCGATAATCAGCGGTGCGTCAGAAACGGTATTGCCGCGCAGCATGTAACGCAGCACTGGCCAGTTGGCGTAGGTGGCGGCACGACAGCGCCAGCGGAACAATTTTTGGTTATCGCCGAGCATGCTCCAGTGCACGTCTTCACCGCGTGGCGCTTCAACAAAGCCCAGCGCGAATGCGTGAGGTTTATAGCTAAAGCCTTCGGTCAGCAGTGGGGTATCCGGCATGTTGTCGAGGGCAAATTCCAGCATTGCCAGCGAATCAAACGTCTCTTTGACACGGACCATCACGCGGGAGAAGACATCGCCGCCGGTAAAGGTAAACAGCGTTTTTGGAATATTTCCGTAGTCGGCGTAGGGGTGATCAAAGCGCAAATCACGGGCAAAACCACTGCCACGGATCAGCGGCCCTACGGGGCTATAATCACGGGCGATTTGTCGGTCGAGAATGCCAATGCCCTGAGTGCGTTGTTCCATATTCGGCGTGGCAAGCAGCATCTCTACCAGCTCCGACACGTCGGCGCGCATCTCGCGCACCAGTTTCATCGTTTGCAGACGTTGCTCTTTGAGAATATCGCGGCGAACACCACCAATCAGATTCAGACCGTAGGTTTTACGCGACCCGGTCAGCAATTCCGCCATCGTCATCGACTTTTCCCGCACGCGGAAAAATTGCATAAAACCGGTATCAAAACCAACAAAATGGCAGGAGAGGCCAAGGTTGAGCAAATGACTATGCAGCCGTTCGACTTCCAGCAGAATCGAGCGAATAGTATGCGCTCGTTGCGGCACCTCAATCCCCAGTGCATTTTCAACCGAGTTGGTATAGGCCACACTGTGGGCAAAACCGCAAATCCCACACACGCGGTCCGACAAGAAGGTCACTTCGTTGTAGCCCATCCGCGTTTCTGCCAGTTTCTCCATGCCGCGATGGACATAAAACAGGCGGTAATCAGCATCGACAATATGCTCGCCATCCACAAACAAGCGGAAGTGGCCTGGTTCATCGGAGGTGATATGCAGCGGGCCAACAGGGATCACCCGCGCATCGCTGTTGCCCTCGTTGATAAACGGATACGTTTCGGTATCAGTCGTCGGTTCAGGGCGCAGTCGATAATCCATCGCGTCTTTGCGCAGCGGATGCATATCTTCCGGCCAGTCATCGGGCAACACCAGGCGACGCTGATCCGGCAGGCCAACCGGAATCAGCCCGTACATATCGCGAATTTCTCGCTCGCCCCAGACCGCGGCAGGGACGCGCGGTGTGACTGACGGAAACTCCCGACTGTCGGCATCGACCAGTGCCTTCACCACGATCCAGCATTTTTCGGCCCCTTCCATTGAAAGGGCATAATAAACCGCGTAATGACCGTTAAGTGTCCGCTCGTCGTTGCCAAACAGGACCGGAAGCCAGCCATCATGTTGATAATAAAGATAATGTACAACGTCAGGCAGCAGATTTATTTTCACCGTAATGGTGACCTGTTCAGGCGTTTGTCGCTCTTCATCCAGCACCGCGCCGGGGAACTGCGTTTTCAGGGCGGCGAGAATCGCTTCGCCACGATTTGACGATGAATTAACGTTCACTGTGTTTCTCCGAAACAGATGCGGTGCCTGAAGGCAAAAAATCATGCCAGGTGCTACGTTGTGCAGGCAGGTCGTGCGTCCCTGAGAGGACTATAGTGGAAGCGCCCGCCAGGATCCTGATGACAGGTTGTGGAATATGCGTTCCCATCGCCAGCATCATGACCAGCAGAATCACCATTGGCGAGGTGGTCAACCAGCCAAGTTCCCCCCGGTTAACGGCCTGCGGCGGTTTCGCCATTAACACCCGCGCAGCCATCCGTACCAGGCCCGCCAGCACCAGCGTTAACAGCAATAACAGCAGGACGATAATCAACAGGTGATTACGAGCCAGTCCGGCGGTAACGGTCATAAATTCGCTAAGAAAAATGTTGAAGGGCGGCATCCCGGCCAGCGCCAGCGCACCGCCGCCAAACAGCACGGCGGTAAATGGCATGATTTTGAGCATTCCGCAGACGACGTTGAGATCGCGCGTGCCGTACTTGAGCAGTACATTGCCGGAACCGCAGAACAGCAGCGTTTTTGCCAGACTGTGGTTTAAGGTGTGCAGCAGCGCAGCAAAAATTCCCAGCGGCCCGCCAATGCCTAGCGCCACCGCGACCAGTCCCATGTTCTCCACGCTGGAGTACGCCAGCAGACGCTTAATGTCCCGCTGTACCAGAATGAAAAATGCCGCCACGGCAACCGACAACATGCCGAAGATGAGCAACAACCGGTTGGGGAAATCGCTGCCGATGGCCTGGCAAATAATGATGTAATAGCGAATCAGCACCAATAGCGCGCAGTTCAGCAATACGGCGGAGAGCAGGGCGCTGACCGGACTCGGCGCTTCACTGTGAGCATCCGGCAGCCAGGCGTGCATGGGAAATAGCCCGGTTTTGGTGCCAAAGCCAATTAGCACAAACACAAAGGCCAACAGCATTAATGTTGGGTCAAGCAAGGACGATTGCTTAAGAACCTCGCTCCAGAATATCGCCATTTCTGCCTGCGGCATAACGCTGGCGGCGTTGGCGTATACCAGCACGGTACCGAACAGACCAAAAGCGACACCAACAGTACAAATAATGATGTACTTCCATGCAGCTTCCAGAGATGAACGCTGACCGTAAATGCCTACCAGAAACGCCGAGCTTAAGGTGGTGGCTTCGATTGCCGCCCACATCACAATCAGGTTATTGCTGGTAACAACCAGCAGCATGGTGAACAAAAACAGATGGAAGAAACCGTAGTAATCGCACAGCGTAACGGGTGAAAGCTCGCCGTGAGCCACTTCATGACGCATGTAGCCAATCGAGTAAACACCGGTGAGAAAGCCAATCACACCAAGAATGGCGAGGAACAAACCGCCCAGACCATCAATATGAAGCCACAGTCCCGCAGCGAATATTTCTCCCGCATCTGCGGCAGTTTGGACCACCCACAGTGCCAGAATCAGCAGCAGTGTGATCCCTAAGCTATGTAGTACTGTCACCGTGCGAGTCGCAGAGTGTCCCCGTTTCCGGCAGGCAAAACAGAGCAGCGAAAAAAGCAGCGGCGTGAGCAGGAGTAAAGCGAACATCACAGAATAACTCATTTCATTATCCCTTCAGCGCGGTCAAGTTGTTCACGTCCAGCGTGCCGTGGGTACGCCATATTTTTCTTGCCAGTAACACCATCACAATGACGGCGAAGATGGCGTCGGTAGCGATACCAATTTCCACCAGTTCCGGTGCACGCCAGGCAAGAAGCGCCAGCACCAGATGGGAGCCGTTTTCCATCAGGCAGTAACCAAAAATTTGCCGCAGGATATTGCGCTGGCTGACAATGCACAGCAGGCCAAGCAGAAAATGACCTAACGCCACCGCCAGCGCCGGTTTCAGCCCGGTAGCCATCGGTAGCTTCACGGGCTGAACGACAAATGCGCAAAGCAGGACAATTAATGCCGCGAGCAATGCCATCATTGCCGGACCGAATAACGCTTTTTCCGGGAGGTTCTGGGGAATATTTCGTGCAGCGTAAATCATGATTAACGGTACCATCAGTACTTTGGTGATAAAGGCGCTGGCGGACCAGATCAGCAGTTGCTCTGCGGCGAACAGGCACGAGAGGGTGGCGAAAATAGACACCAGCACCAGCGACTGGCAGGCGTAAAATCCGCATGACAGGCGATAGCTTTTGACACTAATCACAAACAGCGATGTCAGCATCATCAGTCCCGCCAGATTATTTACGATCATAGAACCGGTCATTCATCATCTCCTTACTGCAACCAGGTCGCGGCGAATACGCTGGAAATCAGCGACATCACAATCAGTACAATCAACACCAGGCGCATTGATCCTGGCAGCGGTGCGGCATCGGCGACGGCTTCGCTCGGTTTGCCAGGCACGACGCGACCAAACCAGCGAATAAACCAGGCGAAACTGGCGACCGATTCAATCATCAGCAGAATCATGGCGGGCAGCAGGATCCAGTACTCCACTGACAACGAAAAACCGGCAGCAAACAGTGGGAATTTACTGAAGAAGCCGTTGAACGGCGGCACGCCAGTAATCGCCAGCGCGGCCACGCAGAAACCCACGCCTGGCAACGGCAGGGTGTGCAATACGCCACGCAGACGCGGCAACAAGCGCGTGCCGCATCTGTAACTCAGCGCACCTGCTACAAGGAAAAACAGGCTTTTAGCGAACGCGTGGTTGACGATGTAGGCGATGCTGCCCTCCAGTGCCAGCCGCGAGCCGAAGATGGAGAGCGACAAGCCGAAGAACATCCAGCCAAGTTGAGTGATGGTCGACCAGGCCAGCAACCGCTTCATATCCTGCTGCGGCAAATACATCAGGAAGCCGTAAAGAATGGTGACCAGTGCCATGACCATGCCAACGCCGCCAATCACATGCGGGATATTGCCGCCGTCGATAATGGCGCGGGCAAAAATGTAAACGCCCACTTTCACCATCGATGCGGCGTGGAGATAGGCGCTGATCGGTGTAGGCGCTTCCATTGCATCCGGTAGCCACGCTTGCATCGGTAGCTGGGCCGATTTTCCCCACGCGGCAAACAGGATGCCGCCATAAACCAGATAACGTGCGTCGCCGTGTAACTCGCTCATCGCGCTAAGCGCAAACGTTCCGGTCTGCAAAAACAGCGTGGCGGCGGCAAGATACAACCCCAGCGAACCGATATGAGTGATAAGTAACGCTTTTAGTGCTGAACGTTGCGCTTTATCGCTCTGGTAATAACTGATCAACGCCCAGGAGCAGCCGCCCGTAATTTCAAAAAACAACAACTGACCGAGCAGCGTCGAGGAGAGTACCAGTCCCGCCATCGCGCCGATAAAAACCAGCAAAAATGCGTAATAACGATTCGTGCCGTTATGCGGGTGTTCGCGATTTTTATCCGTCAGATAACCCGTGGAGTAGATCGTGACCAGCAAACCGAGGAACACCACCACAAACAGAATCAGCGTACTCACGCGATCAATGACCAGGCCAAACAACGCCACATCCCCCACGTTGACCAACGTCAACGTGACGGCAACTTTATCGGCCTGATAAAACGCGGAGATCAGCGACAACATGCACAGCGTGGTCAGCGCGGCGAACAAAATCCCCCATTCGGCGGCCCGACGTTGTGGCGAAAACGAAACGACCAGTGCGCCGATAAAAGGCAGCAATAACGTCGTCAGAGCAAGATTTTCCATATTCCGTCAGTGCTCCTTACAGACCGGTTAACCAGAAGACCCAGGCAAGCGCAGCAAGGCTGAAGCCAAGCCAGGTCACATGGTGAATGAGTAAAAAACGCCCGCGTGCCAGCGTGTTTTCTGCGATAGAGGCCAGAACAAAAATCAGCAAAACCTTGAGCAGCGTAACGACAAGTGAAGTCAGCAGGCAGGTGAGAGAAAGCTCTTGCGCGCGCCCAAAGGGCAGAAACAGGGCCACAAACAGTGATGCCATCACGACCTGTTTCAGCCCCAGCCCCAACTTCGCCAGCGCCAGCCCGGCACCGGAATATTCGGTCAGCGGGCCTTCCTGTAATACCTGTTCTGCTTCAGCAACATCAAAGGGAATTTTTCCCATCTCAATGAAGCAGGCAAAACCACAGGCCAGTAACGCCAGTACGGTGGTTAGTGGCGAGTTCCAGCCCGTCGCCAGCGTCTTGCTGATCATCTCGATATGCGTGGAATCCGCTATCAGCGCCAATACCAGCAGTGAGAGAATGAGCATTGGTTCGACCAGAATGCCGAGCGTCAACTCGCGACTGGCACCGACTCCCGCAAACGGGCTTCCGGTATCCAGCCCGGAAAGAGCAAAGAAAAAACGAAACAGGGCAAGAAGATAGATAAGGGTGATCAGATCGCCGCCGCCCGCAAAAGGGGAAACAGTAATAAATAGTGGTAGGGCCATCGCCAGCACCAGCATGCTGCTGATTAATACCCACGGCATCAGGCGGAACATCAGACCTGAAGATGTCGGCGCAACTTCCTGGCGTTTAAACAGTTTGTGGATATCGCGATAATCCTGCCAGATCCCCGGTCCGCGACGGGAGTGCATACGCGCGCGTATCTGCCGGGAAATCCCCGTAAAAAGCGGGGTTAGCGCCAGCAGAATCACGGCCTGTGCTAACGCAAAAATGATCAGATATCCGTCGCAAAGAGTTTGTCTCATGGTGATTTCCTTAGACGGCAATAGCGATTAGCAGCACAACCAGTGCGGCGACCACATACAGGCAATAGAGACGAAAGTCGCCGCTTTGCAGATGCTGTATTTCTTTGGCCAGCCGTTGGGTGGCGCTCACGATGGGGCGGATCACCCGCTCATCCCAAAAGGGTTCTGTGCTCTGAGCCCTGGCGGTGACGTGCGCAAGACCTTTATTTAGCCTCAGCGTAGGGTCGAGCTGTTGTCGTAGACGAAATAACGCAGAAAAGACCACACGCAGCGGCTGCATCACGCCATTGCCTGACGGGGCCATCGCATTTTCCCAGCCGTAGCCGCATGCCCAGGCATCTCCTGTGCGACGAAACGCTGCGCGGCGCGAACGACACCACAGCCAGTAAAGGCCAGGCAGCAAAGGCATCGCCAGTAGTAACAGCAACAGTAATGAGGGAGTGACCCGTGTATGAAACGTGCCGGGTACAAGTGCTATTCCGCTGGCGACAGTGACGGGAGGGGTATTGGTAAACGCATGGGCAATGTGCATTATCTTCGGTGCCAGCCAACTGGCACTAAGCGCAATGAATACGCAGAGTGCCGCGAGCAGTAGCATGGCGACGATCATCGTATTTGGCACGTCCTGTGCCTCTTCAGCGTGTGTACTGCGCGGCGCACCACAGAAAGTAATGCCGTACATTTTGACGAAGCACATTACTGCCAGCCCACCAGTGACTGCCAGCATCACCATAGCAATAGGACCCGCAAGTTGTAGCGCTACGGCTTCCACACGACTTAGTGAGAACAGCGACTGCCAGGTGTACCATTCGCTGATAAAACCATTCAGCGGAGGAATGGCTGATATCGCGAGGCAACCAATCAGGCATGCTGCGGCTGTCCACGGCATCCGTTTTGCCAGTGCCCCCATTTTTTCCATGTCGTGGGTATGCAAACGCGAAATAATCGCACCCGCGCCGAGAAATAGCAGCCCTTTGAACAGCGCATGGTTGAGCAGATGAAACAGTGCGCCGAGCAGTCCAACCACGGTGAGCAGCGGGTCGTGCAGTGACAGACCGACCATGGACACACCGACCGCCAGCAAAATAATGCCGACGTTTTCGACGGTACTCCAGGCCAGCAGCCGTTTGATATCCTGTTCCGCCAGCGCATACAGCACGCCCAGGAGCGCGGAGATTGCGCCGATCGCCATCACCAGAATGCCCCACCACAGCGGCAAACCCGTTTGCGCCAGCAGATCCATCGCCACTTTCAGGATGCCGAAAATACCGATTTTGACCATTACGCCAGACATCAACGCCGAAGCGTGCGATGGTGCGGCAGGGTGAGCGCGCGGCAACCAGCTGTGCAACGGCATCATCCCGGCTTTCGCGCCAAAACCGAAGAAGGCCAGCAGGAACACCGCCGACGCCAGCCCCGGAGAAAGTGAAAGCGTGCGGAAACTGGCAAAATCGAGGTTGCCGCTTTCGCGCCACATCAGCAAGAAGGCAATCATAATCAGCACCGATCCGGCGTGGGCGATAAAAAAGTAGAGCATGCCAGCGTTGATTGACGTTTTATCCTGCCTGGCAATGACCAGAAACCAGGAAGACAGCGACATCATTTCAAACAACACGATGAACCAAAAAGCGTTGTCCATCACCAGCAGGGCAACCATCGATGCGATGAAAAGATTCATAAAGAAGCCCATCGCCGCCGCGCCTTTGCCCTCGTATTCGCGCATATAAGTCAATGAATAGAGCGAACAAACCATCACCAGCAAGGAGATAACCAGCACCATAAATGCCGAGAGGCTATCCATTCGCAGGGTTAAATCGGCAAAGTCAAAAGGCGTGGCAAAACGGGCGACTAAAGTTACGCCTGCATGTAATTGCGTAATTCCGCTGATGATGCCAATCGCGCCGCCCACCAGCGATGTGATGCCGGAAAGCTTAATAGCCAGTCTGTCCAGACCGAGTAAAAACAGCGAAGCCAGACTGGCAAACAGATAGAGGATCAGCGACCAGGTTAATAATTGCAGGGCATCCATTAGCGTTGCTCCTGAGTGAGGGAAAGGGGATCCTCCCCGCCATTGGCAAACCAGCTTGCGGCAAGGCGCTGTTTTTCTTTCATCTGACGTTGCAGGCTATCGTCGGTGATCAGCCGTAACGCATGATTCGGGCAAGCGCGAACGCAGGCCGGACCTTCTGGCAAGAAATCACACAGGTCGCATTTCACCGCGACGGTCTGGACACCCGGTTCCCAGCGCAGCAAAGCATGTTGGGTCGGCGCGTTTTCTTCGCCGTCTTTGAGTGAGCCGTCAGCCTGAAAAACATATTGCGCAGGGGCATTCACCGGACGGCTTCCTGAAGCGCTGATTGCGCCAAATGGGCAGACCACGGCGCAAAGCTTGCAGCCAATACAGAGGCTTTCGTTGAGTTGGATCGCATCATCTCTCTGGGAGATGGCATTGACCGGGCAGACCTGCTGGCAAGGGGCTTCCTCACAGTGATGACACACGACAGGGGCAGTGAGTGTTGACGTCTTCGCCAGGGCCAGGCGCGGGTGTTGCTGTAAACCTTGCGTTTTATGCACGTCCGAACAGGCAGCGAGACAGGTATTACATCCTGTACACCACAGTGGTTCGGCCACCACAAAGCGGTTCATGTCGGCTCCTTGAAAATGATATGAAACATTGCATTTCATATTGCATAAAGGATGCCAGTCTGATTAATTTAATATATTCAATAAGTTATGTGTTAACTGGATTCTGAGCGGTACAAAAATGATGGTCATTAACGTTCAGCAATAAATGGATTCGACACCCGTGTCGCAGGGGAAAGCGAGAATGTGATCTTGATCACGAGAAGTGAGGTGTGCTGGCCGCAAGCGCAGCCAGCACTGAATGGAGCAAAGTAATCAGGCGTGTTCTTTCAGCCAGTTCAGCACAACGTCGTGGTGATTGCTGGTTTTGAAATCGTCAAAGACATGTTCGATTTTGCCATCAGCGTCAATCAGGAAGCTGATGCGATGAATACCATCGTAGGTTTTGCCCATGAAGGACTTTTCACCCCAGACGCCGAATTGTTCGCACACCTGGTGGTCCTCATCAGACAGGAGCGTAAAGTTAAGCAGCTCTTTTTCCGCAAAACGGGAGAGTTTTTCGGGTTTATCGGTGCTGATACCCAGCACATCAACGCCCGCTTTTTTCAATTCATCCATGTTATCGCGTAAGCCGCAGGCCTGTACGGTACAGCCGGGAGTCATGGCTTTTGGGTAAAAATAAACCAGAACACGCTGTCCCTGGAAGTCGGTCAAATTAACTTGTTCTCTGTCTTGATCCGGCAAGCTAAATTTCGGTGCGATATCACCGGCTTTCAGTGGATTCATTACTTCACTCCATCCTGTTCATCATGTGGGGAATAATTGACGACGTTTATACTGCCTTGTGCATTGAGTTCTGTACATAGGGCTTTAAACGCTTGCTCAATATTTGCTGCATCCGCAGAGGCGGGACTGTGGGCGGTTATCTGAATATGCAACTGTGCAGCCCGTTCATTTTCAGCAGGTTGCGTGCGCGACACCAGCTCCGCAATGTTCATATGGTGCGCGTCAAAAAGTGCCGTGAAGCGTTCAATTAAATGCGGGGAGTCTGCCACATCGACCTGAACCCAGACAGATGCTGGCATTGGCGGACGCGGACGCGCCGTCGTGCGCTTCATCACGATTAAAAGATCCAGTTCGGCACCTTTCAACGGTAACGTTGATTCAATCAGAGTGATGGCATTCCATGAACCGGAAAGCAGCATGATAAACGTGAACTCTTCTCCCAGCATTGCCAGGCGACTGTCTTCAATATTACAGCCGCAACTACTGACATGACGGGTGATGGTGTTCACAATTCCAGGGCGATCGGCACCCAACGCAGTGATCACTAGATAATGTTGCGATGACAGTGTCAAACTGGTTATTCCTTTAAGGGGTGAGTTGTTCTTAAGGAAAGCATAAAAAAAACATGCATACAACAATCAGAACGGTTCTGTCTGCTTGCTTTTAATGCCATACCAAACGTACCATTGAGACACTTGTTTGCACAGAGGATGGCCCATGTTCACGGGAAGTATTGTCGCGATTGTTACTCCGATGGATGAAAAAGGTAATGTCTGTCGGGCTAGCTTGAAAAAACTGATTGATTATCATGTCGCCAGCGGTACTTCGGCGATCGTTTCTGTTGGCACCACTGGCGAGTCCGCTACCTTAAATCATGACGAACATGCTGATGTGGTGATGATGACGCTGGAGCTGGCTGACGGGCGCATTCCGGTAATTGCAGGGACCGGCGCTAACGCTACTGCGGAAGCCATTAGCCTGACGCAGCGCTTCAATGACAGTGGTATCGTCGGCTGCCTGACGGTAACCCCTTACTATAATCGTCCGTCGCAAGAAGGTTTGTATCAGCATTTCAAAGCCATCGCTGAACATACTGACCTGCCGCAAATTCTGTATAATGTGCCGTCCCGTACTGGTTGCGATCTGCTCCCGGAAACGGTGGGCCGTCTGGCGAAAGTAAAAAATATTATCGGAATCAAAGAGGCTACAGGGAACTTAACGCGTGTAAACCAGATCAAAGAGCTGGTTTCAGATGATTTTGTTCTGCTGAGCGGCGATGATGCGAGCGCGCTGGACTTCATGCAATTAGGCGGTCATGGGGTTATTTCCGTTACGGCTAACGTCGCAGCGCGTGATATGGCCCAGATGTGCAAACTGGCGGCAGAAGGGCATTTTGCCGAGGCACGCGTTATTAATCAGCGTCTGATGCCATTACACAACAAACTATTTGTCGAACCCAATCCAATCCCTGTGAAATGGGCATGTAAGGAACTGGGTCTTGTGGCGACCGATACGCTGCGCCTGCCAATGACACCAATCACCGACAGTGGTCGTGAGACGGTCAGAGCGGCGCTTAAGCATGCCGGTTTGCTGTAAAGTTTAGGGAGATTTGATGGCTTACTCTGTTCAAAAGTCGCGCCTGGCAAAGGTTGCGGGTGTTTCGCTTGTTTTATTACTCGCAGCCTGTAGTTCTGACTCACGCTATAAGCGCCAGGTCAGTGGTGATGAATCCTACCTGGAAGCAGCACCGCTTGCGGAGCTTCATGCCCCGGCTGGAATGATTTTGCCGGTGACCTCCGGTGATTACGCAATCCCGGTGACCAACGGTAGTGGTGCTGTCGGTAAGGCGCTGGACATTCGTCCACCAGCCCAGCCGCTGGCACTGGTTTCTGGCGCGCGTACCCAGTTCACGGGCGATACCGCTTCATTGCTGGTGGAAAATGGTCGTGGCAATACTCTGTGGCCGCAGGTGGTTAGCGTGCTGCAGGCGAAAAACTACACCATCACCCAACGTGATGATGCTGGTCAGACACTGACCACCGATTGGGTACAATGGAACCGTCTGGACGAAGACGAGCAGTATCGTGGTCGTTATCAAATCTCTGTTAAGCCGCAGGGTTATCAGCAGGCGGTTACGGTTAAACTGCTGAACCTGGAACAGGCGGGCAAACCGGTTGCAGACGCGGCTTCCATGCAGCGTTACAGCACGGAGATGATGAACGTTATTTCCGCCGGTCTGGATAAATCTGCCACTGACGCCGCGAACGCTGCGCAAAATCGTGCCTCCACCACTATGGACGTACAAAGTGCAGCTGATGACACCGGTTTACCGATGCTGGTCGTACGCGGGCCGTTCAATGTGGTTTGGCAACGTCTGCCAGCGGCGCTGGAAAAAGTGGGCATGAAAGTGACCGACAGCACCCGTTCGCAGGGCAACATGGCCGTAACTTACAAGCCGCTGTCTGACAGCGACTGGCAGGAACTGGGCGCGAGCGATCCAGGCCTGGCATCCGGTGACTATAAACTGCAGGTTGGCGATTTAGATAACCGCAGCAGCCTACAGTTCATCGATCCGAAAGGTCATACTCTGACTCAGAGTCAGAACGACGCGCTGGTAGCTGTCTTCCAGGCTGCGTTTAGCAAGTAAAAATACAGGGCTGGAGTCATCCGGCCCTTTTTTCTGATATGATACGCAAACGTGTGCGTCGGCAGAAAAATGCGATTTTAGCGGTAATTCGCACGAAATTTGTTTGTCGGACGTAGGTCGGATAAGGCGTTCTTGCCGCATCCGACAAAACATCTGGCACATCAGATAGCAAAAGATTTTAAAACGTTAATTCACACCCAGGAGTGATAAAGATGCAAAAGCAAGCTGAGTTGTATCGTGGTAAAGCGAAAACCGTATACAGCACGGAAAACCCGGACCTGTTGGTGCTCGAATTCCGCAATGATACGTCAGCAGGGGATGGCGCGCGCATTGAGCAGTTTGATCGCAAAGGTATGGTGAACAACAAGTTCAACTACTTCATTATGAGCAAACTGGCTGAAGCGGGTATCCCGACTCAAATGGAGCGTCTGCTCTCCGATACCGAATGTCTGGTGAAAAAGCTGGATATGGTGCCGGTTGAGTGTGTCGTGCGTAACCGTGCTGCTGGCTCTCTGGTGAAACGTCTTGGAATCGAAGAAGGTATTGAGCTGAACCCGCCGCTGTTCGATCTGTTCCTGAAAAACGACGCCATGCACGATCCGATGGTCAACGAATCTTACTGCGAAACCTTTGGCTGGGTGAGCAAAGAGAATCTGGCGCGTATGAAAGAGCTAACCTACAAAGCGAACGACGTGCTGAAAAAACTGTTCGATGATGCTGGTCTCATTCTGGTCGACTTCAAGCTGGAGTTTGGTCTGTACAAAGGCGAAGTGGTTCTGGGCGATGAGTTCTCCCCGGACGGCAGCCGCCTGTGGGACAAAGAAACACTGGAGAAAATGGACAAAGACCGTTTCCGCCAGAGCCTCGGTGGCCTGATCGAAGCCTATGAAGCCGTTGCCCGCCGCCTGGGTGTACAGCTGGACTGATTTTTCTATTCATCATCTTGCCGTGCTGCTGGCACGGCAAGACAACCGCTCTCATAAGATGTGCATTGAACGCTCATTCCTCCGCCATTTCATCCCGCTTTCCTGTGGTAATCTTCCTCTGAACCACCTACGATCATTTCTATAATGAATATATTGTTGAGGTATCTATGCGTTGGCAAGGGCGACGTGAAAGTGACAATGTTGAAGACAGGCGCAATAGCTCCGGTGGTCCGTCAATGGGCGGTCCCGGTTTCCGTCTGCCAAGCGGTAAAGGCGGGCTGATTTTACTGATAGTCGTGCTGGTTGCAGGCTACTATGGCGTTGATTTAACCGGATTGATGACCGGACAGCCGGTTTCCCAACAACAATCAACGCGGTCAATTAGCCCTAATGAAGACGAAGCCGCAAAATTCACCTCGGTGATTCTGGCAACCACGGAAGACACCTGGGGACAGCAATTCGAGAAGATGGGTAAAACCTATCAGCAACCGAAGCTGGTCATGTACCGTGGAATGACGCGCACCGGCTGCGGGGCGGGCCAGTCCATTATGGGACCGTTCTATTGCCCGGCGGATGGCACGGTTTATATCGATCTCTCCTTCTATGATGACATGAAAGACAAACTTGGCGCGGATGGCGATTTTGCCCAGGGGTACGTTATCGCCCATGAAGTCGGTCATCATGTGCAGAAACTGTTAGGCATCGAGCCGAAAGTCCGTCAACTGCAACAAAACGCGACGCAGGCGGAAGTAAACCGCTTATCTGTGCGTATGGAACTCCAGGCCGACTGTTTTGCCGGTGTCTGGGGGCATAGCATGCAGCAGCAAGGCGTTCTGGAAACCGGCGATCTGGAAGAAGCGCTGAATGCGGCGCAGGCCATCGGCGATGACCGTTTACAGCAGCAAAGTCAGGGGCGAGTCGTACCAGACAGTTTCACTCATGGCACTTCTCAGCAACGCTACAGCTGGTTTAAACGTGGTTTCGACAGCGGCGATCCGGCACAATGCAATACTTTTGGTAAAAGCATTTAACTTTCGGGGCAGGGATGGCTGAACTGACTGCGCTTCACCCATTAACAGCGCAAATGAAACGTGAAGGGATCCGCCGCTTGCTGGTGTTGAGCGGGGAAGAACGTTGGTGCTTTAACTGTGCGCTTAAGTTGCGTGATGCTTTACCTGGCGACTGGTTGTGGGTTTCACCGCAGCCAGTCGCTGAAAACCACTGTACTCCCTCGGCGCTACAAACTTTACTTGGACGCGAGTTCCGGCATGCGATATTCGACGCCCGCCAGGGCTTTGATGCCGCTGCCTTTGCAGCACTTAGCGGAACGTTGAAAGCGGGAAGCTGGCTGGTGTTGTTACTCCCTGTATGGGAAGAGTGGGAAAACCAACCTGATGCCGATTCGCTGCGCTGGAGTGATTGCCTTGACCCTATTGCCACGCCGCATTTTGTCCGGCACCTCAAACGCGTACTTACGGCGGATCACGACGCTATCCTCTGGCGGCAAAACCAGCCGTTCACGTTGACGCATTTTATTCCCCGTACTGACTGGCACCCCGCGACTGGCGCACCACAACCAGAACAACAGCAACTCTTACAGCAGCTACTCACCATGCCGACGGGCGTGGCGGCGGTAACTGCTGCGCGTGGGCGCGGTAAGTCGGCGCTGGCAGGGCAACTCATTTCTCGTATTGCGGGCAGTGCGATTGTCACCGCGCCTGCAAAAGCGGCAACGGATGTACTGGCACAATTTGCGGGCGAAAAGTTTCGCTTTATTGCGCCGGATGCTTTGTTAGCCAGCGATGAACAAGCCGACTGGCTGGTGGTCGATGAAGCCGCAGCCATACCTGCGCCGTTGTTGCATCAACTGGTGTCGCGTTTTCCTCGAACGTTGTTAACCACTACGGTGCAGGGCTACGAAGGTACCGGACGTGGTTTTTTGCTGAAATTTTGTGCGCGTTTCCCGCATTTACACCGTTTCGAATTGCAACAGCCGATCCGCTGGGCGCAGGGATGCCCGCTGGAAAAAATGGTCAGCGAGGCACTGGTTTTTGACGATGAAAACTTCACTCACGAACCACAAGGTGACATCGTCATTTCCGCTTTTGAACAGACCTTATGGCGAAGCGATCCGGATACACCGTTAAAGGTATATCAGCTATTGTCTGGCGCGCACTACCGGACCTCGCCGCTGGATTTACGCCGCATGATGGATGTACCTGGGCAACATTTTTTCCAGGCGGCTTGTGAAAACGAGATCGCCGGGGCGCTGTGGCTGGTCGAGGAGGGCGGATTATCTCAAGAACTCAGCCAGGCGGTATGGGCAGGTTTTCGTCGCCCTCGGGGTAATCTGGTAGCCCAGTCGCTGGCGGCGCACGGCAGCAATCCACTGGCAGCGACATTGCGCGGACGGCGGGTCAGCAGGATAGCAGTTCATCCAGCTCGTCAGCGTGAAGGCGTTGGGCAACAGCTTATTGCCCGTGCTTTAAACTATACGCATGACCTCGACTATCTTTCGGTGAGTTTTGGCTACACCGCGGAGTTATGGCGTTTCTGGCAACGCTGCGGTTTTGTGCTGGTGCGAATGGGTAATCATCGTGAAGCCAGCAGCGGTTGCTATACGGCGATGGCACTGTTACCGATGAGTGATGCGGGTAAACAGCTGGCTGAACGTGAGCATTACCGTTTACGTCGCGATGCGCATGCTCTCACGCAGTGGAATGGCGAAACGCTCCCTGTTGATCCACTAAACGATGCCGTCCTTTCTGACGACGACTGGCTTGAACTGGCCGGTTTTGCTTTCGCTCATCGTCCGCTATTAACGTCGTTAGGTTGCTTAACGCGTCTGCTACAAACCAGTGAACTGGCATTACCGGCGCTGCGTGGTCGTTTACAGAAAAACGCCAGTGACGCGCAGTTATGTACCACACTTAAACTTTCAGGCCGCAAGATGTTACTGGCCCGTCAGCGAGAAGAGGCCGCGCAGGCGCTGTTCGCACTTGATAATGTTCGCACTGAGCGTCTGCGCGATCGCATAACGCAATGGCAATTTTTTCACTGACTCCTTCAATTTTCTCCCATGGTCATTGTGAGTCAGCGGCGTAAAATTAATGACATCAGTTAAGGAGTTCGCCATGAAACATGACCATTTTGTTGTTCAAAGCCCGGATAAACCTGCACAACAGTTGTTACTGCTTTTCCACGGTGTCGGGGATAACCCGGTAGCGATGGGTGAGATCGGCAGCTGGTTTGCGCCGCTGTTTCCTGATGCACTGGTGGTGAGCGTCGGTGGCGCGGAGCCGAGCGGTAATCCGGCGGGGCGTCAGTGGTTTTCGGTGCAGGGTATTACGGAAGATAATCGCCAGGCGCGTGTGGATGCCATCATGCCGACGTTTATTGAGACGGTGCGCTACTGGCAGAAACAGAGCGGAGTAGGGGCAAACGCCACGGCGCTAATCGGTTTCTCACAAGGCGCGATTATGGCGCTGGAGAGCATTAAAGCCGAACCGGGTCTTGCTTCGCGCGTCATTGCCTTTAACGGACGTTATGCCAGCTTGCCGGAAACCGCGTCTACAGCCACGACAATTCACTTGATTCATGGCGGTGAAGATCCGGTTATCGATCTGGCGCATGCGGTTGCGGCGCAGGAAGCGTTAATCAGTGCAGGTGGTGATGTGACGCTGGATATTGTGGAGGATTTAGGCCATGCAATCGACAATCGCAGTATGCAATTTGCCCTGGATCACTTGCGTTATACCATTCCGAAACATTATTTCGACGAAGCGCTAAGTGGTGGCAAACCTGGCGATGATGATGTAATTGAAATGATGCAATAATAGCCTGGTAGGCCTGATAAGACGCGTGAGCGTCGCATCAGGCATCGTTCACCATTGCCGGATGCGGCATTAACGCCTTATCCGGCCACTTAGCTTACTTCTTCGGTTGATCCTTTTTCGGCCAGTCATCGTCATCGTCCCACTTATCGTTGAAATCACGATGCGGGGGAAGCTCCGGTTTGTTGGCGAGAAATTTCTTATGGTCGACGCGCTTGAGATCTTTAATCACGTTCAGCAGGACGCCTACCAAAAAGACAATCACCAGAATCCACCAATATTTAGCCAGCCAGTCCATGCTTATTTCCTCATGCAGAACCACTCATCAGGCGACGAGCTGTTCCATGATACGTTGATACATACGGGCAAGTAGCTGCAGGTCGGCAGCGTTCACACATTCATTAATTTTATGAATAGTGGCATTGACCGGCCCGAGTTCCACCACCTGCGCCCCCATGCGGGCAATAAAGCGCCCGTCAGACGTTCCGCCTGTGGTCAGTAGCTGCGGTTTAATTTCATTATAGTGCTCAACCGCGTTAACGACCGCATCCACCAGTTTGCCGCGCGCGGTCAAAAATGGCTGCCCGGAAAGCCACCAATCCACCGTATAACGCAGTTGATGTTTTTCAAGCAGGGCAATCACCTGCGCTTTGATCATTTCATCAGTCAGTTCGGTGCTGAAGCGGAAGTTAAACTGCACAAACAGTTCACCCGGAATAACGTTGTTACTGCCCGTTCCCGCCTGAATATTGGCAATCTGCATACTGGTCGCCGGGAAAAATTCATTACCCTGATCCCACTCGATAGCCACTAGCTCATTTAGGAAAGGTGCTGCGCGATGTACCGGGTTGTCAGCCAGATGCGGGTAGGCTACATGCCCCTGCACGCCATGAATGGTGAGGTTGCAGGTTAACGATCCGCGACGACCATTTTTCACCACGTCACCAACCACTTCGATGCTCGATGGTTCGCCGACCAGGCAGTAATCGAGACGCTCATTACGCGCCATTAACGCTTCGACGACTTTTACCGTACCGTTGTGGGCACTGGCTTCTTCATCAGAAGTGATCAGGAATGCCAGTCGACCTGTATGGTTGGGATGTTGCGCGACAAAACGTTCTGCTGCTACCACCATCGCCGCCAGTGAGCCTTTCATATCTGCCGCACCACGCCCGAACAACATGCCGTCACGAATGGTTGGTTCAAACGGCGGATTAATCCAACGGTCGGCGTCGCCAGGCGGTACCACGTCGGTATGTCCGGCAAAGGCTAACGTTTCGCCCTGCCCACGCCACGCCCAAAAGTTTTGCGTATCGGCAAAGTCCATGCGTTCAACGGTAAAACCGATCGCCTGCAGACGTTCGATCATGATTGCCTGACATCCCGCATCATCAGGGCTTAAGGATGGGCGGCGAATAAGCTGTTGTGTCAGCTCAATAACCGGGCACGACATAGACTACACCTCATGGAAAAATTGCTGATAACTGGAATCACTGAAACCCAGCAGCATAGGCTTCCCGGGCGCGCAGAGCAATGGGCGTTTGATAATTGCAGGCATTTCAGTCATTAATGCCGCCGCAGAGGCCGCATCGGTGATTTTATTGCGGGTGGTTTCATCCAGTTTACGCCAGGTTGTACCACGGGTGTTGAGTAACGCCTCCCAGCCTAATTCGTTGATAAAACCGTTCAATAATTCGCTATCCAGCCCATCAATGCGGTAATCATGAAAACGATAGGCGATGTTATTGGCTTCCAGCCAACGGCGAGCCTTTTTAATGGTGTCACAATTTTTGATGCCGTAAAGTGTAACCATAATGAATCCTTTTTCGATTTATGAGAATAAATACTCATTTAAGGGTGAAAACATTTTGCCTGCAAATGATTATCAAGAAATATAACATTATCGAAGTATTCAAATTAACAACTATTAAATAATAT
>NZ_JABWMS020000268.1:0-332 GCF_013369155.2 Escherichia sp. 94.0001
CCTGACATGAAAATGTCCTACTTCCACACCCTGCTGGCTGAGGTTTGCACCGGTGCGGCTCCGGAAGTTAACGCTAAGGCTCTGGCCTGGGGAAAACAGTACGAGAACGACGCCAGAACCCTCTTTGAGTTCACTTCCGGCGTTAATGTTACTGAATCCCCGATCATCTATCGCGACGAAAGTATGCGTACCGCCTGCTCTCCCGATGGTTTATGCAGTGACGGCAACGGCCTTGAACTGAAATGCCCGTTTACCTCCCGGGATTTCATGAAATTCCGGCTCGGTGGTTTCGAGGCCATAAAGTCGGCTTACATGGCCCAGGTGCAGTACAG
>NZ_JABWMS020000269.1:0-329 GCF_013369155.2 Escherichia sp. 94.0001
TGGCAGCCTGAGTTCACAGATAAAACACTCTCCAGGAAAACCGGGGCGGTTCAAAGACTTGCTGACCGTTTTGACAATATCGCCTTCAATCTGGTTGGCTGACAGTTTCCCCTTAATCTGACAGTTCTCATTAATCGTGACGTTGTTGAGCGTCCCTGAGTTCGCATTCACACTGCCACTGATATCCGCATTTTTCGCCGTCAGTCGCCCGTCCGGCGTCAGGGAAAATGCCGGAGGATTGCCGGATGACGTGATGCTCACCGCAAACAGTCGTTTCAGGAACACGTCGTTCATGAACAGCTGATTCCCCTGCGCCACAAATAACGGCG
>NZ_JABWMS020000270.1:0-328 GCF_013369155.2 Escherichia sp. 94.0001
CCTGCCTCAATATGCTGCTCAATCACACGTTCATCGGCAAACGGTGTGTCATTCAGTGTGAGGCCATAATGCTGGTCCAGCAGTCGGATGAGCAGTGTCTGCCAGATGGTGACGGGAGACGGGCAGCGAGATACCTCCCGTACATGTGTGTCGGATAATGTTTTCATCTTAAGTTCTCTGTAACTGGTAGTGCTAAAGGTGAGAGCTTCGGGGTTATGAGGTGGTTGCGGGTGCCTGTGCCGGATAAACAGCCAGATAAACGTAACCACAGGAGCCGAGGGTGTCGGCTTCGCAGGTCAGCCCTTTTGCATACAGCGTGACGGTATGC
>NZ_JABWMS020000271.1:0-328 GCF_013369155.2 Escherichia sp. 94.0001
GCATCTGCCTTTACGGGGATTTACAACGATTTGGCCGCCGCATCGACCTTCGTGTGAAAACGGGTGCTGAAGCCATCCGGGCGCTGGCCACACAGCTTCCGGCGTTTCGTCAGAAACTGAGCGACGGTTGGTATCAGGTACGCATTGCCGGGCATGATGCAGGCGAAAACGAATTATCATCCCGTCTTAGTGAGCCGCTGGCAAATGGTGCAGTGATCCACATCGTTCCGCGTCTTGCGGGAGCCAAAAGTAGCGGTGTTTTTCAGGCGGTGTTGGGTGCGGCGTTGATTGCTACGGCAATCTGGATGCCGGGGATCAGTATCGCTTT
>NZ_JABWMS020000272.1:0-326 GCF_013369155.2 Escherichia sp. 94.0001
GTGTAATTGCGTACATTTACCACTGAACGAACCTTCAACAAGAACACGACCACGCAGCAAAATACGGAACGGAATTGTTCCCTGAAAAGGTTCTACGGTTACCAGTAATTTCTTCATGCATTCTCCGGATAACAAAAATACTAGTTAATACACTGAGTGCGGATATATTCCTGCGCCCCTTCCACCTGCTTCTGCATTGTCATCAATCGTTCTCTGAGGATGAAATAATCCCGTTCAGCGGTGTCTGCCAGTCGGGGGCCGGTTGCATTATCCACGCCGGAGGTGCCGGTGGCTTCACGCACGGTACCGGGGCAGGTGGCGTTGAT
>NZ_JABWMS020000273.1:0-324 GCF_013369155.2 Escherichia sp. 94.0001
ACATGAAAAGCAAAATCATCAGGGAGCTACAGGCTCCTTTTTTATTATTCGCATTTACCCTCAAGCGTATTAACCAACAATTCAGGGATTAATGAAAGATGGCAGATATCATTGATTCAGCATCAGAAATCGAAGAATTACAGCGCAATACAGCAATAAAAATGCGTCGCCTGAACTACCAGACTGTATCCGCAACTCATTGTTGTGAGTGTGGCGATCCGATAGATGAACGAAGACGCCTGGCCGTTCAGGGTTGTCGGACTTGTGCCAGTTGCCAGGAGGATCTGGAGCTTATCAGTAAACAGAGAGGTTCGAAGTGAGCGA
>NZ_JABWMS020000274.1:0-322 GCF_013369155.2 Escherichia sp. 94.0001
CCAATGCAAAAGGCGGCGTGTATACCTCGGCAAACCTGAGTGCGTACAGCAACAGTATTGTGGACACGCCCACGTACTTTGCCTTTGCAAAAGGGGCCGGGCTGATGGGGGAGGCTGGACCTGAAGCCATTATGCCTCTGACGCGGGCGGCGGATGGCTCGCTGGGTGTGCGCGCGGTGGGTAGTATGAACGGTAGTGCGGGTCTGGTGTATTCCCCGGTCTACCATATCGCCATTCAGAATGACGGGGCTAACGGACAGATAGGGCCGGAGGCGGCAGGCAGTCTTGTGCAGCTGATTGACCAGCGGGTGCAGGCGGTGAT
>NZ_JABWMS020000275.1:0-318 GCF_013369155.2 Escherichia sp. 94.0001
ATATCTGGGAACAGAGCGGCAATAAGTCGTCATCCCATGTTTTATCCAGGGCGATCAGCAGAGTGTTAATTTCCTGCATGGTTTCATCGTTAACCGGAGTGATGTCGCGTTCCGGCTGACGTTCTGCAGTGTATGCGGTATTTTCGACAATGCGCTCGGCTTCATCCTTGTCATAGATACCCGCAAATCCGAAGGCCAGACGGGCACACTGAATCATGGCTTTATGTCGTAACATGCGTTTGGGATGTGACTGCCACGGTCCGGTGATTTCTCTGCCTTCGCGGGTTTTGAATGGTTCGCGGCGGCATTCATCCATCC
>NZ_JABWMS020000276.1:0-315 GCF_013369155.2 Escherichia sp. 94.0001
CTTCTTCAGTACGCTACGGCAAATGTCATCGACGTTTTTATCCGGAAACTGCTGTTTGGCTTTTTTGATTTCAGAATTAGCCTGACGGGCAATGCTGCGAAGTGCGTTTTCCTGCTGAGGTGTCATGGAACAAGTCCCATGTCGGCAAGCATAAGCACACAGAATATGAATCCTGCTGCCAGAAAAATGCATTCTGTTGTTGTCATGCCGGGTCTCTCTCGTTTGCTTCTGCTTTCGCCGCCATCATTTCCAGCTTTTGTGAAAGGGATGTGGCTAACGTATGAAATTCTTCGTCTGTTTCTACTGGTATTGGCA
>NZ_JABWMS020000277.1:0-313 GCF_013369155.2 Escherichia sp. 94.0001
TGAATGAATGCACCCGTGCGGAGCAGTCGGCCAGCGTGGTGCTCTGGGAAATCGATCTGACAGAGGTCGGTGGAGAACGTTATTTTTTCTGTAATGAGCAGAACGAAAAAGGTGAGCCGGTCACCTGGCAGGGGAGGCAGTATCAGGCGTATCCCATTCAGGGGAGCGGTTTTGAACTGAATGGCAAAGGCACCAGTACGCGGCCCACGCTGGCAGTCTCTAACCTGTACGGCATGGTCACCGGTATGGTGGAAGATATGCAGAGTCTGGTCGGCGGAACGGTGGTCAGGCGTAAGGTTTACGCCCGTTTTCT
>NZ_JABWMS020000029.1:0-53677 GCF_013369155.2 Escherichia sp. 94.0001
ATATGATTTATTACAATGTAATCATTAATTGCTAAGGAATAACCCAGTTGTTATTTAGAATATATATTTGTCAGTTTTAGTAATTTAAATTACATAATTAATATGAATATATAAAAATTTTTAGCACAACGCTATGCGCACTGTCACGCGCTCAACTGATCACAGAAATCGTTCGTTTTTTATACTTCTCGGGGATAAAAAAAGGCCCCTGTTGAAATTGCAGGGGCCTGGTACGAGCAAGCATCATATTGGGCGACATGATGCAACGGTAAAAATCATTTGGCCTGACGGCGTTCAATGATTCCTTTCATTTCAGCAACCGCCGCCCCGTCTACGACATAACGCGAATACTCGTCCGCGTGTGCATCTGATGACATGGACAATCCTTGATTACGATAACGCATTGGTGAGGCTTGCCACGCTCCCGCGGAGCTATGGACTTCCAGCACTCCGGCATCGAGGAAGTGGTGCAGGTTTTCTGCACGGACCCCTGCTCCGGCCATAATGATTGGAGCATCACCATGGGCAATAAGTTCCATAATTTTTGATAAACCTTGCAGTGCGTCTGATTTTTGCCCTGATGTCAGTACCCGAGCAACGCCCAATTCCGCAAGATTATTGAGTGTATTTAAAGGGTTAGCGCACATATCGAAGGCGCGATGAAAAGTCACTGCCAGCGGACCGGCAGCAGCCATTATTTCTTCCATTCGTGGCATATCGACATTACCGTCAACATCGAGAACGCCCGTCACCAGTCCAGGAAAACCTAATTCGCGGACTGTGCGCACATCCTCAAGAATGGCGGCAAACTCACCGTCGCTGTAGCAAAAATCACCACCGCGTGGGCGAATAATTGGATGCACAGGGATCGTCACCCGCTGGCGCACGGATTTCAATACCCCCAACGACGGCGTTAAGCCCCCCTCTTTTGGGGCTGCGCATAATTCAACTCTGTCTGCGCCGTTTTGCTGCGCCGTTAGCGCGCATTCCATGCTGTAACAGCAAATTTCCAGTAATGCCATTTTTGCTCCTTAATTACGCCGACTGCTCGCTGGCAACGATCTCTTCAATGGACCACGGATGAAATTTAATGGTCGTTTTGCCATCGGTGACCGCCAGCGTCGGGTTCGGTAATCGCTCATGCTCACCTTTTGGCGAACTGGTTTTAACTGAGATCCCCGGCAGGCTGAGTCCTTCATCAGAAAGCAATGCCAACGCACGGGAATTCAGCGTTTCTGGATCGCCCGGCAGAACGATTTCAATATGTTCCCAACCTTCGTGCGGGTAACGTTTTTCCCCGGGCCACGGTAGCTCGACAATGGAAAACTGCCAGTGCGCAACCTGTACCGGTTCATGCAATTTAAACAGACAAATCGGCCTGCCATTGATCATATTTTCTGACAAAAGCTCGCCGCACTGTTCAAACCCGCGACGCCAGCGTTCAGCGGTGACGTTTTGATGGCAACGCAAAGAAATGTGATCGGCAGTCAGTGGAGTGATATCCAACCCCAGACGGCGGGAAAGTTCATCTAATGCGTGGGTAAATCGCGGTAAATCCGATGCAATATCCTGCAGCTCGTCGATAGATTGCCAGTTCGCCATAATCACTCTTCGTCTTTCAGTAAAAGCGTTAATTTACCCTGTTGCCCTGCGCCAACCAACCGCTGATTTCACGCCGCTTCTGATGCAATAGTGAAAACGGCAATACACCACGCGCACGTTGCTGACGAAAACAGCCATTTGCAGTATACTCCCGCCCTAATTTCTTTAACTGGTGCGGGCAATTTTTGCTCGCTTCATCAATGTAAGGTATTCCGGTGAATATTCAGGCTCTTCTCTCAGAAAAAGTCCGTCAGGCCATGATTGCGGCAGGCGCGCCTGCGGATTGCGAACCGCAGGTTCGTCAGTCAGCAAAAGTTCAGTTCGGCAACTATCAGGCTAACGGCATGATGGCAGTTGCTAAAAAACTGGGTATGGCACCGCGACAATTAGCAGAGCAGGTGCTGACTCATCTGGATCTTAACGGTATCGCCAGCAAGGTTGAGATCGCCGGACCAGGCTTTATCAACATTTTCCTTGATCCGGCATTCCTGGCTGAACATGTTCAGCAGGCGCTGGCGTCCGATCGTCTCGGTGTTGCTACGCCAGAAAAACAGACCATTGTGGTTGACTACTCTGCGCCAAACGTGGCGAAAGAGATGCACGTCGGTCACCTGCGCTCTACCATTATTGGCGACGCAGCAGTGCGTACTCTGGAGTTCCTCGGTCACAAAGTGATTCGCGCAAACCACGTCGGCGACTGGGGCACTCAGTTCGGTATGCTGATTGCATGGCTGGAAAAGCAGCAGCAGGAAAATGCCGGTGAAATGGAGCTGGCTGATCTTGAAGGTTTCTACCGCGATGCGAAAAAGCATTACGATGAAGATGAAGCGTTCGCTGAGCGTGCACGTAACTACGTGGTAAAACTGCAAAGCGGTGACGAATACTTCCGTGAGATGTGGCGCAAACTGGTCGACATCACCATGACGCAGAACCAGATCACCTACGATCGTCTGAACGTGACGCTGACCCGTGATGACGTGATGGGCGAAAGCCTGTACAACCCGATGCTGCCGGGTATCGTGGCTGATCTCAAAGCCAAAGGTCTGGCTGTAGAAAGCGAAGGCGCAACCGTCGTATTCCTTGATGAGTTCAAAAACAAGGAAGGCGAACCGATGGGCGTGATCATTCAGAAGAAAGATGGTGGCTATCTCTACACCACCACTGATATCGCCTGTGCGAAATATCGTTATGAAACATTGCATGCCGATCGCGTGCTGTATTACATCGACTCCCGCCAGCATCAACACCTGATGCAGGCGTGGGCTATCGTCCGTAAAGCAGGCTATGTACCGGAATCCGTACCGCTGGAACACCATATGTTCGGCATGATGCTGGGCAAAGACGGCAAACCGTTCAAAACGCGTGCTGGCGGTACGGTGAAACTGGCCGATCTGCTGGATGAAGCCCTGGAACGCGCACGCCGTCTGGTGGCAGAGAAGAACCCGGATATGCCAGCCGATGAGCTGGAAAAACTGGCTAATGCGGTTGGTATTGGTGCGGTGAAATACGCAGATCTCTCCAAAAACCGCACCACGGACTACATCTTCGACTGGGACAACATGCTGGCGTTTGAGGGTAATACCGCGCCATACATGCAGTATGCATACACGCGTGTATTGTCCGTGTTCCGTAAAGCAGAAATTGACGAAGAGCAACTGGCTGCAGCTCCGGTAATCATCCGTGAAGATCGTGAAGCGCAACTGGCAGCTCGCCTGCTGCAGTTTGAAGAAACCCTCACTGTGGTTGCCCGTGAAGGCACGCCGCACGTGATGTGTGCTTACCTGTACGATCTGGCCGGTCTGTTCTCTGGCTTCTACGAGCACTGCCCGATCCTCAGCGCAGAAAACGAAGAAGTGCGTAACAGTCGTCTGAAACTGGCACAACTGACGGCGAAGACGCTGAAGCTGGGCCTGGATACGCTGGGTATTGAGACAGTAGAGCGTATGTAATCGATTTTTCGTGAGAGTGAAGCCTGATCAGGGTTACCTGATCAGGCTTTTTTATTGCCATCTAAATGTATTCTGAAAATGGACATGCCACTGTTTTCTCACTGTTGGATAAGAGGCCAGAAGCGTAATATCCGGCCCCAGGGAAACGATAACGGTTGAATTTAAGGAATACCGCAGTGTTTAAATTTCTTGTATTAACATTAGGCATTATCTCTTGCCAGGCTTACGCAGAAGATACGGTTATAGTCAATGACCATGACATTTCAGCCATCAAAGATTGTTGGCAAAAAAATTCAGATGATGATACTGACATTAACGTGATCAAATCATGCCTGCGACAAGAATACAATCTCGTCGATGCGCAATTAAATAAAGCTTATGGTGAAGCTTATCGTTATATAGAACAAGTACCACGCACAGGTGCCAAAAAACCTGATACCGAACAACTTAACTTGCTTAAAAAATCACAACGAGCCTGGCTGGATTTTAGGGACAAAGAATGTGAATTAATCCTTTCAAATGAAGACGTTCAGGATTTAAGTGACCCTTATTCTGAATCAGAATGGCTCTCATGTATGATCATACAGACCAATACGCGAACTCGCCAGTTGCAGTTATACCGTAACTCTGAAGATTTTTATCCAAGCCCTTTGACAAGAGGATAATTCACATATTTTTGGCATGTTTTGTTGCAAGCTATTCCTGATAAATAATTGCAACAAAACATCGAGCCTTTTTCACTGAGTTATTAAACATGCCGCGAGCGCGTAATTTTTATTTGTCCTTCAGCGATAATTCACAATCACTTCATTACGTTGTACTTTTAGCGGCGGAATTAACCGCCCGCCGCCAGGCACTTCCCAGATAAATCGCAACGGTTCTGCCGCCGGTATACCGGAAAAGGCCACGGTGGTTCCGCTCTGCCCCTCTAATTCGACACAACGAGATTGTGAACACAAGCGAACCCGCAGCCCTACGGGAGTTGGGCCGATAAGCTGATAACGCCACGCAACCAGCGTCATCAATCCTGATGCAGGTTGTCGCGAAGAAAGAGGCGCTGACGACATCGATTCACCACGGTGATTCAACGTAACGCCCACACTGCTCGCCTGCCACATCCCCTCCCCGGCGGCTTGCGCCAGCAGCGGAAACAATAATATTGCTAATAAGGCTCTCATTATTTGCCGCCAATCGTCGCCGTCATACGGATATGTCGGTTATCTGATAGTTCCAGATTCGACAGCACCACTAACTGCGGCAGGCTGCGACGCAGGAAGCGAGACAATAATGGTCGCAGCGCGTGGTTCACCAATAATACTGGCGGCGCACCCAGCATCTCCTGACGGGATAGCGCTTCCTGAGTTTGTGCCAGTAAACGATCCGCCAGCCCAGGCTCCAGTCCGCCCCCACCCTGCAAGGCCTGTAGTAACAAACGTTCCAGCGGTGTATCGAGGCCAATAACATGGACTTCATCTTTGCCAGGAAACCACTGCTGGGTTATAGCCCGTCCTAACGCCACGCGCACGACGGCGGTTAATTCATGTGGATCGCTTTGGATGGGCGCATGTTCCGCCAGCGTTTCGAGAATAGTGCGCATATCGCGAATCGGGACTTTTTCATCGAGCAGATTTTGCAGCACTTTATGCAGTGTGGTGAGCGTGACGACGCCAGGAACGAGATCTTCCGTCAGCTTTGGCATCTCCTGAGCGACACGATCCAGCAGCTGTTGCGCCTCCTGACGACCAAACAGCTCTGCGGCATGCTGGCTTATGAGGTGGTTAAGATGCGTAGCCACCACCGTGCTGGCCTCAACCACGGTATACCCTTGAATCTGCGCCTGTTCTTTTAGCGCACTTTCAATCCAGATAGCATTCAGACCAAATGCCGGATCGACGGTCGCCTCTCCAGGTAACGTTCCAGCTGCGGTACCTGGGTTTATTGCCAACCAGCGCCCCGGATATGCATCACCACTGCCTATCTCCACGCCTTTCATCAAAATACGGTAGCGGGCAGGTTGCAGATCCATATTGTCGCGAATGTGTACTACCGGCGGCAGAAAGCCCATTTCCTGAGCAAATTTCTTGCGAATACTGCGAATACGACCCAGTAGTTCACCATCCTGCTGAAAATCGACCATCGGGATCAGTCGATAACCCACTTCCATTCCCAGAGAATCTTCCAGTTGAACATCGTTCCACGTTGCTTCGACAACGGCATTATTCTCTGCCATTTTTACCGGTTTTGGTTCGGCAGGCGCTTTTTGTTCGCGTCCGCGGATCCACCAGGCCAGCCCCAGCAATCCGGCAGTGAACAGCAAAAATACCAGGTTCGGCATTCCAGGCACCAGGCCGAGTAAACCGAGCACGGCGGCGCTTAACAACATAACGCTCGGGTTACTGAAAAGCTGATTCACCATCTGTTCGCCAACATCCTGATCGGTGCTGACACGCGTAACGATGACCCCCGCGGCGGTAGAAATCACCAGCGCCGGGATTTGTGCTACCAGACCGTCACCAATGGTCAATAGCGTATAACTTTCCGCCGCATGTCCCATGCTCATGCCATGTTGCAGCACACCGACCAGCAATCCGCCGACAACGTTAATGACCATGATGAGGATCCCGGCGATGGCATCGCCGCGAACAAACTTACTTGCCCCGTCCATTGAGCCGTAAAAATCGGCTTCCTGAGTGACTTCACTGCGGCGTTTTTTCGCCTCATCTTCACCAATCAGTCCGGCGTTAAGGTCGGCATCAATCGCCATCTGCTTTCCTGGCATACCATCGAGAACAAAGCGCGCGCCTACTTCTGCGATACGCCCGGCACCTTTGGTAATAACCATAAAGTTGATGATCACGAGAATGACGAACACCACGATACCAATAGCGAAATTGCCACCAACGAGGAAGTGACCGAACGCTTCGACCACCTTTCCTGCCGCCGCCGCGCCAGTATGCCCTTCCATCAAAATGATACGGGTTGAAGCCACGTTAAGTGCCAGACGTAACAGGGTGGTAAACAACAGAATGGTCGGAAACGCAGCAAACTCGAGCGTGCGCTGGGTAAACATCGCGACCAGCAACACCATGATCGACAAGGCAATATTGAAGGTGAACAGCAGGTCGAGTATGAATGCGGGCAGGGGCAGCACCATCATCGACAAGATCAACAGGATCAAAATCGGTCCGGCAAGGATCTGCCATTGTGTCGATTTCAGGTTTGCGGGCAGGCGCAGCATCGCGGCCAGATTACTCATGGGTCGGTTTCTCGTTAATAAAATCCAGGGCTTCCGGCACCGGAAGATGAGTAGGTTGTACAGGGCGCTGTCCGCCAGCCAGACGCCAGCGTTTCAGTTGCCAGACCCAGGCCAGCACCTCCGCCACCGCGGCGTACAGTTGGCCTGGGATTTGTTGACCGATCTCCGCATGTCGATACAGCGCTCGCGCCAGCGGCGGCGCTTCAAGCGTCGGGACGTTATTTTCAGCGCCAATTTCACGAATGCGCAGTGCGACCAGCCCTGCACCTTTAGCGACCACTTTCGGTGCGCTCATTTTGTTTTCGTCATACTGCAACGCTACCGAATAGTGGGTCGGGTTATTGACAATGACATCCGCTTTCGGCACATCGTTCATCATCCGACGCCGTGCGGCAGCTCGCTGCATCTGACGGATCCGCCCCTTAAGATGAGGGTCGCCTTCGCTTTGTTTAAACTCATCACGAATATCCTGCCGCGACATACGCAGTTTTTTCAGGTGGCTAAAGATTTGGAAAAAAACGTCAAATCCCACCATCGGAATAACACCAAGCACCACCAGCAGTGCGCATAGCCCAACCAGATCCATCGCATTACCCATGGCAGTAATCGGAGACTCAGCCATTAAGCGCATCATCTGCGGCCAGTGATGCCAGAGATAAAACCCCGTCACGCTGCCAACCAGGATGGTTTTCAAAATCGCTTTAAGCAACTCCGCGCCAGTCTGTGCCGAGAACATCCGTTTAATTCCCGGTAGTGGGTTGAGTTTGGAAAACTTTGGCTGCAAGGATTTGCCGCTAAATACCAGCCCCCCCAGCATGACCGGAGAAATGAGCGCCACCAGCACCACGCCGCTAATCAGCGGCAGCAGCCCCAACATGGCTTCTCTGATCAGCAGAATAATCTGCCCGAGGATCAGATTCGGGTCATTGATAATATTGTGATCAAAATGCAGCCCAGCGGAGAGCATGCCCGACAATCGACGGGCCAGCGACACACCGCCAAACCAGATAACACAGACGCCCACCAACAAAATCAGCAGTGAGGTCAGTTCACGGGAACGCGGGATCTGCCCCTCCTCCCGCGCTTTTTCAAGTCGGTGGGGTGTGGGGGCTTCTGTTTTGTCGTCGCTCTCGTCAGACACGTCGCCAATCCTGGAAAGAGTATTAAGCGTGAATGATGCCAGAGCGCAAAGCGTTCAATGGTCTGAGTAAGGGGCAAAACAGGCGGGATTTAGGGCTTTTGCTGCACACATCAAGCATGGTGTGCGTTTGTCGGATGCGGCGTCATCGCCTGATATGACGCGGTTACGCCACATCAGGCAATACAAATCAAAATCCAAGACTATCCAACAAATCGTCCACCTGATCCTGACTGGCTACCACACCGGCTTTGCTGGTATCAACCTGAGGTCCATTAAGCAAACTCTGGTTTTCACGTTTTGGACGCGACTCCTGTTCCGGGATGTTTTCCAACAGCACCATCAGCAATTGACGTTCGATCTCCTGAATGACATCCATCATCCGCTTAATGACCTGTCCGGTGAGGTCCTGAAAATCCTGCGCCATCATGATTTCCAGTAGTTGCGCGTTAGTAAAGCTGGTATGCGCGGGGACATCTGCCAGAAATTGCCGCGTATCTGTCACCAGTTCACGGGCATCGGCAAGGTCAATCGGATCGGCAAACCAGTCATCCCAACGTTGGGTTAATGCTTTTGCTGATTTCTCCATTTGATCCTGATGTGGTTGTGACGCTTCAACACTGTTCAGCGCCCGCTCTGCAGCCTGGGCAGTCATCTGCACAACATAGTACAAACGATCGCGGGCATCGGGGATGGCTTCCGTCGCTTCGGCAATTGCCTGATCCAGCCCCAGCTCGCGCAAACTGTCGCGCAACATACGCGTCAGGCTGCCGATGCGCGCAATGATATCGCCAGCTGAATGCTCGTCAGCAGGTTTGATTGATGGTTGCATCATAGTCACATCCTCACATGCCCAGTTTCTCAAAGATTTTGTTGAGTTTTTCCTCCAGCGTCGCGGCGGTAAATGGCTTCACCACATAGCCACTGGCCCCCGCTTGCGCCGCAGCAATGATGTTCTCTTTCTTCGCTTCTGCAGTCACCATTAACACCGGCAATGCCGACATCGCGCCATCCGCACGAATCGTTTTCAGCAATTCCAGGCCATCCATGTTGGGCATGTTCCAGTCGGAGATAACAAATCCATAACCGCCTGCCTGCAACTTATTGAGGGCGTCGACGCCATCTTCCGCTTCCTCAACATTATTGAATCCCAGCTCTTTCAGCAGGTTACGCACAATGCGTCGCATGGTGGAAAAGTCATCCACAACCAAAAATTTAAGTTCTTTATCCGCCATTTCACACTCCTGATTTAAATACGTATCGCCTGTCCGGCACTGATTTTCGCCAGCATTTGCTGGCTTACCTGGCTAAGATCGACCACTTCGCAAACACCACCCATATTGATGGCCTCGCGCGGCATGCCGAACACCACGCAACTTGCTTCGTTTTGTGCAAGGGTCCATGCCCCCGCCTGCCGCATCGCTAACATTCCCGCCGCGCCGTCGTTGCCCATACCGGTCAGGATCACCCCAACCGCATTACGCCCCGCCTGTTTGGCAACAGAATGGAACAACACATCTACCGAAGGCCGATGACGGTTAACCGCCGGGCCATCGTGGATTTTGATTTGATAATTCGCGCCGCTACGCGCCAGTTCCATATGCCGATCTCCCGGTGCGATATAAGCATGCCCCGGCAGAACGCGTTCTCCGTCTTCGGCTTCTTTAACACCGATTTGGCACAACTTATTAAGTCTGTCGGCAAAAGAGCGGGTGAAACCGGGCGGCATATGCTGGGTAATTAACAGTGCCGGACTGGAAAGCGGTAACGGTTGCAGGACGTGACGAATTGCCTCAGTTCCCCCCGTTGAAGCACCAATCGCAATCAGTTTTTCAGAACTCAACAACGGCCCCGCTTTCAGCGTTGTCGGTGCCGACAATGGTTTATGTGCCGCAAGGCTCGCCTTTGCTGCCGTGCGTACCTTTTCAGCAATCATTTCGCTATACGCCAGCATTCCTTCGCGAATACCCAACTGCGGTTTGGTGACAAAATCTATCGCCCCCAGCTCCAGCGCGCGCAGCGTAACTTCTGACCCTTTGCCGGTCAGGGAAGAAACCATCACAACGGGCATTGGACGCAAACGCATTAATTTTTCGAGAAAATCCAGTCCGTCCATCCGCGGCATTTCAACATCCAGCGTCAATACATCGGGATTGAATTTCTTAATCAAATCACGCGCAACCAGCGGATCAGGGGCGGTCGCCACCATTTCCATGTCGCTATGGCTGTTGATGATTTCGGTCATGATCTGGCGCATTAGTGCCGAATCATCGACAGATAACACCCTGATTTTGCTCATCGTTAATCCTTACTTAGCGCATACACCGTCTGACCACGCAGCGTGAAGCGGCGCTCAAGGTGGCTAAAGTTTTCAGAGTGACCCGCAAACAGCAATCCGTCGGGTTTAAGGAGCTGAACAAAGCGGCGCAAAATCTCCTGCTGGGTAGTTTGATCGAAGTAGATCATGACGTTACGACAGAAGATCGCATCAAACGGCCCCGGCACGGTGTATTGTTTCGCCAGTAAATTCAGCGGGGCAAAATCAACATAGTTCGCCAGCTCCTGACGCACGCGTACCAGCCCTTCATGCGGTCCCGTCCCTCGCATGAAGTACCGCTGCAGTTGCTGCGGCGTCAGATTTTTCAGCTCTTCATGGCGATAAATACCGCTTCTGGCTTTTTCCAGCACCTCGGTGTCGATATCGCTGGCAAACACTTTCCAGCGTCCAGGCGCGGTGCCCAATGTGTCAGCCAGCGTCATCGCAATGCTGTACGGCTCTTCGCCGGTCGAAGCCGCCGCGCTCCATACGCGATACTCGCCAGAACGACTCCGGGCGTGATCCGCGAGCAGAGGAAAATGATGCGCCTCACGGAAAAAAGCCGTCAGATTCGTGGTCAGCGAATTGATAAACGCCTGCCACTCACCGCTGTGCTGATTAGATTCCAGCAAGTTCAAGTAATGGCCGAAATCCGTCAGTCCCAGCGAACGCAAGCGACGAACTAATCGGTTGTAGACCATATCGCGTTTATGGTCGGCCAGGACGATCCCGGCTCGTTGATAGATCAATTGACTTATCCGCCGAAAATGCGCGTCGGAAAGCGCCAGGCGCTCGGTCATCTGTAACAATAAAGACGTTTGCCCACAGGGCAGAGATGAAGTCATAGCGCCTTCTCAATCACTTCAGGATACCACTGGCGCAATCTGTAACTGCGCCGACTCATGTCGTGCTACTTCATGTTCTTCAAGGGTAAATGCCGCCACGCGCGACGAAAGATTGTCAGCCTGGTTCGCCAGTTGTTCCGTTGCCGCCGCCGCTTCTTCTACCAGGGAGGCGTTCTGCTGTGTCACCTGATCCATCTGGCTAACAGCCTGTGCAACTTGTTCAATCCCACGCCGTTGTTCTTCCGACGCCGAGGCAATTTCTCCCATAATGTCGTTCACGCGGGTTACTGAACTGACAATATCGGTCATGGTCGCGGCGGCGTTATTCACCAGTTTCGAACCCTGCTGGACACGATTGACAGACTCTTCGATCAGCCCTTTGATCTCTTTTGCCGCCTGGGCGCTACGGCTGGCAAGATTGCGCACTTCACCTGCCACTACCGCAAAACCACGCCCCTGCTCTCCGGCGCGAGCCGCTTCCACTGCCGCATTCAGGGCCAGAATATTGGTCTGGAAAGCAATGCCGTCGATAACGCTGATAATGTCGCCAATTTTTTGCGAGCTGGTGGCGATTTCCTGCATGGTGTGAGTCATGGTACTGACCTGGACCCCCCCCGCCTGCGCCGTTGTCGCGGCTTTTTTTGCCAGTTCCGAAGCCTGTCGCGCGTTATCGGCGTTTTGCCCTACCGTGGCGGTTAATTGCTCCATACTGGCGGCCGTTTGTGACAACGATGCCGCCTGCTGTTCGGTACGACTTGAGAGATCGTTATTGCCTGCGACAATCTCCGCGATACCAATGTGCATCTCCTGGCTTCCCTTACGCACATCACTCACCGTCCCACGTAAAGCCTGCTGCATGGTCTTCAGGCTGGCAAAAATGGCGGTGATCTCATTGCGACCATATACCGCAATCGGACGCGCCAGATTACCCGCAGCAATGCTGTCAAAATGGCTACCGATGATGGCCAGTGGTTGAACAATCATCTTGCGCGTCCACCACAGCGCACTGCTGATGTAGAGCGCTGCAACAATAATCATGCTGATAAACACCAGCGCCGAAATCTGATATTTACGCTGGCTTTGCGCACTGGCGGCTTCCAGCACATGGTTGATCTCCTGCTGCCAGGCCTCAAAGTTAACGTCAAACGCATTCTGTGATTCCTGCACCGGCGCAGTGAGGAAATCCGAAAGTTGATTACTTTCAAGCCAGGTCGCCTGATGTTCGAGATCGTTGTGCCAACGGGCAAAACTTTTCTCCGTCTCTTTTTGCAACGCCCTCACGTGCTCGTTGCCCGCAGTCATCGCCATAAAACTTTTAAATAACGTAGAGGATTGCGTCAGACTGGCGCGCGCCGTCGTCATCAACGTTTTAATGTCATCTGCCGGATAGCTAAGCGCCGTCAGAGTGCCCGCTTTGTTCAGCGCGGTACTGGCCTGTAACATTACCGCCCGAGTTTGCGCTAATGCCGCACGTTGCTGATTGCTCTGCTCGACCTGATTCAATCGTTGCAAATCATCGCGAAATGCCCAAAAAGACATGCCGTTACTGCCAATCTGCAAGATCCCGCAGAGAATCAAAATTAAAAACAGCGTGGTCGAAATTCGAATACGATTAAACATCAACGCTCCCCATCAGGCGGCAATGACCGCGTTAGTCAATGCTCGTTAAAATGTTTCCCAGTTTGGATCTTGTTCAGCAATTCGCAGTCGTGGCTGTGCCGGTGGTTGCTCACTGGCAGGACGAGATGATGTTTGCGTTTTATTGGTGAGTGGGCTGGCTGCCAGATGGAACGCAGAAACCGCTTGTGTTAAACGACTGGCCTGTTCTTCCAGCGCAGCGGCGGCAGCAGCTGATTCCTGCACCAGCGATGCGTTCTGTTGCGTGACGCGATCCATTTCCGAAACCGCCAATGCGACTTGATCGATGCCGCGGCTCTGTTCATCTGATGCCGATGCAATTTCGCCCATAATGTCAGTCACGCGAGTGACAGCATTGACGATATTGTTCATTGTTTCCCCGGCGCTTTCGACCAGCACCGAACCGGTATCAACGCGCGAGACGGAGTCTTCAATGAGGGCTTTGATCTCTTTTGCCGCCTGGGCGCTGCGACTGGCAAGATTACGCACTTCGCCCGCCACCACGGCAAAACCACGGCCTTGTTCACCCGCTCGCGCGGCTTCAACCGCGGCATTCAGCGCGAGGATATTAGTCTGGAAGGCAATACCGTCGATAACGCTGATAATGTCGGCAATTTTCTTCGAACTATCGGCGATCTCATGCATCGTCTTCACTACACCATCCACCACTTTGCCACCGTGCTGGGCGGTATCGGAGGCACTTTGCGCCAGTTGCGAGGCCTGGCGGGCGTTATCGGCATTTTGCTTCACTGTCGCAGTGAGCTGCTCCATGCTGGCAGCAGTTTCTTCCAGCGCGGATGCTTGCTGTTCAGTACGAGAGGAAAGATCGGTATTGCCCGCCGCAATTTCACGGGTGCCAGCATAGATGGCATCAGAGCCTTCGCGCACATGAGTGACGGTGTCAGTCAAAGAACGTTGCATATGTGAGACGCTCTGCGCCAGATCGCCCATTTCACTGCGCCCGTCAATGGTCAAGGTATTCGCCAGGTTACCACCGGCGATTTCGCGAATGTGAGCAATAATTTTTGCCAGCGGTGTAAGCAACATACGGCGAATGCCGTACCACGCCACCAGCAGAATCAATACCACCACCAGCGCAATAACCGCCAGTTGCCACTGGGCAAATCGGTAATCATCTGCGTTGTCAGTGACGATATCGCGATACAGTTTTTCACTGCTGAGGGCGTACTGAGCAAACGCTTCGCCCATTGCATTTTGCATTCCCTGGGTTGGCTGAGCGAAATAAGCTCCAGTATTGCCATAATCAAGATAATCAATCAGTTCAGTTAATGCTGTGTGATAGTTTTTATATTTTTCATCAATATTACGACTGGTAGCGACCATTTCAGGTAACGGCGCCATGCTTTTGAATTTTTTATAATGTGTCGCGGCCTGGGCCAAAGTTTTCCTGGCGCTATCAAGCAATTCAACTTTGGCGTTACTTTGTTGATTGGAAGAATCCATCATCATCCGCACCGCTGATCGACTCAGGTTAATGCGCGTTTGCAGCATTAAATCCCAGGTTGACGTCAGCTCGCCCTGCTGTTCCCGTAATTTATTGGAAACCACAAAGCTCTTCTGGCTATGGTGAAGGGAGGAAAAAAACAGACTGCCGGAAATAAGTTGTAACAGTGCGAATACCCCCAGCACCATTACCAACAGCGTGACTACGCGGATACGGTTAATCATAAGGCACCTTCCTGAAAACAAGTTGATCTCGTTATCGGCAAGAAGGAGGGAAACTTTATTAATGATGCCATCCACTGCAAAATTGACATAAAAAACCCGATGCGCAGATCATCGGGTTCATTGCAATTGAGAAAATCGGGATAATTACGCCACTTCTGACGCCGCGCTATCTAACAGCGCCATCTCTTCGCTGTTCAGCAGTTTTTCGATGTTCACCAGAATCAACATGCGGTCACCCAGTGCGCCCAGTCCAGTGAGATATTCTGTTGAAAGCGTCACGGCAAATTCCGGTGCCGGACGAATTTGCTCCGCCGTCAATGAAAGCACATCTGAGACGCCGTCAACCACGATGCCGACCACCCGCTGCCCGAGATTCAGGACGATAACTACTGTGTTGTCGTTATAGTCCACATCCACCTGACTGAACTTAATTCGTAAGTCGACAATCGGCACAATAACACCGCGCAGATTAGTGACACCTTTAATAAACGCTGGCGTGTTTGCAATCCGTGTCACCTGATCGTAACCACGGATCTCCTGCACTTTCAGAATATCAATACCGTACTCTTCGTCACCAAGGGTAAATACCAGGAATTCCTGGCCTGACGGCTCGCTGGCCAGCTTTGTTACATTCGTCATACCGGTCATATTGTTACCTTTTTACTCATTCAGGCGGCGGTGTTCGCCATACGTTGTTCGCGGTTTATCGCCTGCAAGGCGGAGACATCAACAATCAGTGCCACGCTGCCGTCGCCAAGAATGGTCGCAGCAGAAATGCCGGGGACTTTGCGATAGTTACTTTCAAGGTTTTTAACCACAACCTGGTGTTGACCGATTAATTGATCCACCAGCAAGGCGTAGCGGCGACCGCCACTTTGCAGGATCACCACAATTCCCTGGGTGGCTTCGGTTTTCGCGCCCGCGACGTTGAACACTTTCCACAGTTCAACGATGGGCAGATATTCACCACGCACTTCCAGCACCCGCTCGCCGCCTGCCAGTGGATGGAGATCAGCTTCACGGGGTTGCAGTGATTCCATGACAGCATTCAGCGGCAGAATGAAAACTTCATCCGCAACGCGTACGGACATGCCGTCGAGGATTGCCAGCGTCAGCGGCAGTAAAATGCGGATGGTAGTACCTGTGCCCTGCTTCGACTGGATTTCGACATGACCGCCCATCTCCTGGATATTACGTTTAACGACGTCCATACCGACGCCGCGCCCGGAGACGTCGGTGACCTGTTCCGCCGTGGAGAAGCCAGGCGCAAATATCAGCATCGCGACTTCGTCGTCGCTCATGTTTTCGCTGACAGTCAAACCTTGCGAGGCCGCTTTTGCCAGAATTCGCTCACGGTTTAGCCCCGCACCATCATCGGTCACTTCAATGCAAATGTTGCCGCCCTGATGTTCGGCAGACAGAATTAAATTTCCGACACTGTTTTTACCTGCGGCGAGCCGTTTTTCTGGCAGTTCAATACCGTGATCGAGGCTATTGCGTACCAGGTGGGTCAGCGGGTCGATAATGCGTTCTATCAGGCTCTTGTCGAGTTCGGTAGAACTCCCCACCAGCGTCAGTTCTACCTGCTTGCCGAGTTTTCCCGCCAGATCACGCACCAGCCGGGGATAGCGACTAAAGACATACTCCATCGGCATCATGCGAATCGACATCACTGATTCCTGCAAATCACGGGCGTTACGTTGTAACTGCCCCATGCTGGTAATCAAATCACCATGATTAACCGGGTCCAGTTCGCTGGAACGCTGGGCAAGCATAGACTGAGTGATGACCAGCTCTCCGACGAGGTTAATCAATTGATCAACCTTTTCTACCGCCACACGAATGCTGGTGGATTCACTGCTGCGTGTCGTTTTTTCCCGCTCCACGCGTCCAGTTGGCGCTTGTTCGGTTGCCAGTTTAAGCACTGGTGGGGGAGATGTTTTTGGCGAAACTTCTGCTGTTTCAAAGGTAATCTGATCGGCCTCGATCACAAAACAGAGTACCGCTGTGATGTCATCTTCGGCGATGTCGCCCGGTAATATTGCCGAGAGAGAATCCGCCCCTTTAACCACGTCAGTTAACGTTGTCAGCTGCCCCAGCTCTTCTTCCAGCAGGTCGACTTCCCCGGCCTTCAGGCGCGAGAGGATAATTCGACGCGGTGACTGACAGCGACTCTGCTCATCTTGCGGTTCACTTTTGGCAACCACACTTAATCGGGTCACTGCGGATGGCGTTTCGCCTTTCGCTTCTAATGCCAGTTGACGCAAGGCCTGGCAGATATAATCGAAGCTGGCGGCATCCGGCTCTTGCGACTGTTTATAAGCGTCGAGCTGTTCTTGCATGATGTCCTTCGTTTCCAAAAACAGATTGATAATGTCGGTGTTGAGTTGCATCTCACCTCGTCTGGCTTCGTCGAGCAGGTTTTCCATCAGATGCGTGGTTTCCTGCAAAACGCTGAAGCCAAAAGTTCCTGCCCCTCCTTTGATCGAGTGGGCAGCCCGAAAGATGGCATTCAATTGTTCGGCATCTGGCGCTTCCGGCTGCAAAACCAGCAGATGCTGCTCCATATCAGCCAACAGTTCGTCCGCTTCATCAAAAAATGTCTGATAAAAATCGCTTATATCCATACTCACGCTGTCACCTCGGTTCGGCTGATGGCATTGTGGGAACACTGACCTGTGGTGCAACCTCAGGTTTTTCCAGGGCGCTTACTGGCTCATTCTGGCTTTCGGCGTTTTCATGCAAAATGGCCTGTTCGGCTTGTTTGTTCAGTACCAGCAGGCTGATGCGACGGTTGACAGCATCATCAGGACCGCGATCGCTTAAGCGCATCGTTGCCGCCATGCCGACGACACGTAACACTTTGCCGCCATCCAATCCGCCAACCATCAGTTCGCGGCGGGATGCATTGGCCCGATCGGCAGAAAGCTCCCAGTTGCTATATCCTTTCTCACCACTGGCGTAAGGGAAATCATCGGTATGACCCGAAAGGCTAATACGGTTGGGAATACCATTCAGAACGGGCGCGATGGCGCGCAGAATGTCGCGCATATAGGGTTCGACGTCGGCACTGCCGGTTCTGAACATCGGGCGATTCTGGCTATCGATGATCTGAATACGTAGACCTTCCTGGACCAGATCGATTTTGAGATGTGGACGTAACGCCCGCAGTTTCGGATCGGATTCAATCAACTGGTCGAGATCGCCACGCAATTTCCGCAATCGACTTTGCTCCATGCGTTTTTTCAGCTCTTCGATGTTCGGCTGCTTATTCACTTCCCCCTGGCTTTGGGTGTAATCATCACCCCCACCGGGAATTGGGCTTTCACTATTAGAAATGCGATCGCCGCCCGTAACCGCAGTCGCCAGTGGAGTCCGGAAGTACTCCGCAATCTGAATCAGCTCTTTTGGGCTGGAGATGGAGATTAGCCACATCACCAGAAAAAAGGCCATCATCGCGGTCATAAAGTCGGCATAAGCAATCTTCCACGATCCATGTGCTGCCCCGTGGCTTTTGGCTTTGCGTCGTTTGACGACAATAATCGGATGCGCTTGATTCTTCATGCTTCCTCGGTTGTCGTCTGTTGTTGCGGATTTTTCACCGCACGCACATGCTCTTCCAGTTCAATAAACGACGGACGTTCGCTGGAATAGAGCGTTTTGCGACCAAACTCAACGGCGATAGGCGGTGCGTAACCGTTCAGATTAGAAAGCAGTGTGACTTTGACGCATTGCATCATTTTGCTGGTTTCGGCACTTTTCTGACGTAAAACACTCGCTAATGGGGAAATAAATCCGTAAGCCAATAAAATACCGAGGAAAGTCCCCACCATCGCATGTGCGATAAGCGCCCCCAGCTCGGCGGCAGGACGATCGGCTGAACCTAACGCGTGAACGACCCCCATCACAGCCGCGACAATACCAAACGCCGGAAGTGAGTCCCCGACCAACGCCAGACTGTTCGCCGGGACTTCTGCTTCGCTTTCGTGCGTCTCAATCTCTTCATCCATCAGGGCTTCAATTTCGAAGGTATTCATGTGACCGCTGATAATCAGGCGCAGATAATCGACGATAAAATCAAGCATGACGCTATCCGCAAGGATGCGTGGGTAGCTGGCGAAGATCTCGCTCTCACGGGGATTTTCAATATCGCGTTCCAGCGAAAACATCCCCATCTGCCGCGATTTCGCCATCAACCGATAAAGCAGAGCCAGCAGATCCATATACATTGCTTTGGTATATTTGGAGCGACGAAATAGCAACGGCAGCGCCTTCAGCGTGCCTTTAATCGCTTTGCCATTATTGCCGACGATAAACGACCCAATCCCTGCACCGGCAATAATCACCAGTTCAGCGGGTTGATAGAGTGCTCCAAGGCTTCCACCGGTCATCAGATAACCGCCGAAAACTGTACCGAGAACAACCAGGTAACCTAATAAGATAAGCACGACATCATCCTTCCACTGTTGACCATGACAGGATGTTCAGTCGTCAGACGTTAACGCGCGATTGGGGCAAAAAAAAGCAGCGGTACGTCGTTACCGCTGCTGGAATGTTTCGCCACACCGTATCAGTTAAACAGCCTGTACTCTCTGTTCATCCAGCAGTTGTGGGATAATATCGGCAGGATTCTGGGAAAGTTTACGTCTTTTTACTGCCCGGGATGGCGGCTGACATAAGCTGCAGGCAAAGCTGCCAACAGGCTGGTGAGCGTGGGTAATAAAATTGCCGCCGCAGCAGTTGCAGCTGGAAAGTTGCAGTAATCCACTTTCAACAAACCGTACCAATGTCCAGGCACGGGTTAATGCCAGTAGCGGTCCTTCTTCTGCTTGCGGGCACTGTTCAAGGTATAAACGGTAGGCTTTGATTACCGCATCGACGCCATTACACAAGCCGGTTTTCAGTAAAAACTGCCATGCGTTACAGAACATCGAAGCATGAACGTTTTGTTCCCAGGTCATAAACCAGTCGGTTGAGAATGGCAGCATGCCTTTCGGCGGTGGGCTTCCGCGCAGTTCTTTATAGAGTTTTATCAGGCGTCCGCGACTTAACTGTGTTTCGCTTTCCAGCATCTGCAAACGAGCGCCCAGGGTGATCAATTCCATTGCCAGCTGAATATCCCGCGCTTCCTGAACAATGCTTTTTTCACTCATGATCACGCCCTTTTCTTGCGCAGCGCTTCTTCAGGCTGATTAACATCATTCAGCAAGCGTGTTGAGAGCATGATGCCGGTATGAATTTGCTGGAGATCGTCAACGCGGGAATCTTGCGTCAACTGAGTAATCGTCTGGTGGCTGTCAAAACGAAAGTGACAAACCAGTTGATTGGTTTCTGCCAGCTTAACCATTTGCGGAAGAGTCAGTGCCGCTAACGTTGTCGCCATTTCTTCATTTATGCCGAGACGAAACATTGCGGACGCTTTGTCCTGAACAATCAGACGCTGTGCAAGTAGTAAATATGACAAGTTGATGTCATAAATGTGTTTCAGCAACTCGGAGGTATGCATTATTCCCACCCAGAATAACCAACTTTATTTTTATGCGGTCTCACCGCACCCCGTGATGTCGCCGGGAAGCCCCGGTAAAAAATAATTAGCATTAGAATAGTTGCGATAAGCTGCAATAGGCAGAGCCCCTTTTTTGGATTTAATAAGTCCTTACAAATAGAAGGGGTTCTTTACACTTATCTAAGATTTTTCCTAAATCGACGCAACTTTACTCGTCACTACACTCACATACAACGGAGGGGGGCTGCGATTTTCAATAATGTGTGATGCAGATCACACAAAACGCTCAATTACTTAACATAAATGTATAAGTCATACTTTTGTTTTGGGTGTATTTCAATCTGTTAAAAAGTTTTTCGCTACGATAGCAAGTAAAAATGAAACAGGAATAATCGAAATGGGATGTTGCGCACAGTTAAAATAACTCACCGTAAATAATCATCTGCTATAAATAATTGCTTTAATGCAATACCCGATAAGCTATTTTTAAACAGACACTTACCGCACAACAAACTAATTAAATACAAAGAAAGGCAACAATCAACTTAATGTTAATAAAATGTTTTACATATATTAACCACTTGTTTGATATGGAGAATCAGTACATTATTTTCTTATAATTACAGTTGAAATCATATGATCACCGAGAGTGATTGATTAATTGTATTTACTAATAATCACACTAATATTTACCTGTTTGACTGAGTTGGGATTGCGTCGATTCTCCATTAGGAGTAAAGCTTTAATGTCACCTGAAGTTCACAGAATAAGGAACAGGTTATGAGCTATAGCAATATTCTTGTCGCCGTTGCGGTTACACCGGAAAGTCAGCAACTGCTAGCAAAAGCGGTATCTATCGCCAGGCCAGTAAAGGGACACATCAGTTTAATTACTCTCGCTTCCGACCCGGAAATGTACAATCAATTAGCCGCGCCGATGCTTGAAGATTTACGCAGCGTGATGCAGGAAGAAACGCAAAGCTTTCTTGATAAGTTAATTCAGGATGCGGGGTATCCCGTTGACGAGACGTTTATTGCCTACGGTGAGTTAAGCGAACATATTCTGGAGGTTTGTCGCAAACATCATTTCGATTTGGTGATTTGCGGTAATCACAATCACAGTTTCTTTTCGCGAGCATCCTGCTCGGCGAAAAGAGTGATTGCCTCAAGTGAGGTCGATGTGCTGTTAGTTCCACTTACGGGAGATTAACCGCACTTACGCAAGCTTAGGAAAGGTAGCAACTTTATCGCGCTGCTGGCTTTCCGCGCTTCGCGGAACTATCTGCTTTAGGTCGCTAATGAAGCACTCCTGCCAGTGGTTAATATCGTTTTTCACGATAACGTCCAGCATTTCTGCATGACGGGAAATACGTTCCGCCAGCGACATAGTCAATGCACGATCCAGCGCAGCTGCAACTTCGTCACGATCGTAGGGATTAACAATTAACGCCGACGTTAACTCGTTTGCCGCTCCCGCAAATTGCGAAAGAACAAGTACGCCCGGGTTGGCTGGGTCCTGAGCGGCAACATACTCTTTTGCCACCAGGTTCATCCCGTCACGCAGTGGCGTCACTAAGCCCACGTCAGAGTAGCGGAATATTTTCATCAGTAATTTACGGTCAAAATGCTGATTCAAATAATAAAGCGGCGTCCAGCCTAATTGCCCATATTTACCATTAATTCGTCCGGCTTCATTTTCGAGCTGATGACGAATATCCTGATAGGCTTGCACATCACCACGCGACGTTGGCGCGATCTGGGTATAACGAATTTTACCGTGATGTTGCGGATATTTTTCCAGTAACGCTTCATAGGCGAGAAAACGCTCCGGCAAACCTTTGGAATAATCCAGTCGTTCGACAGAAAAGATATTTTGTACGTTTTTCAGTTCCGCTTTGAGTTGCGCCAGTTTTGGCGGCAGTGGTCCGGCAGCCTGTTTCGCTATTTCTTTCGGTTCAATGCCGATCGGGTAAACTTCCGTTCGAAACGCTTTGCCCCACGCCGTATGGCTTTTTGCGCTACGCGTCGTGACGCGGGTCAGGTTAGAAAGGCAATCCAGGAACGCCAGACGATCGTTTTCTGTCTGGAAACCCAGCAAATCATAATCACAAAGCTGTTCAAGCAAGGTGTCATATGTCGGCAGCGCGTTGAAGATTTCCGGTGTCGGGAAAGGAATATGCAAAAAGAAACCAATGCGATTATTCACCCCACGTTTGCGTAATTCATGCGCAAAGGGCAACAGGTGATAATCGTGGATCCAGATAATGTCATCGTCTTGCAACAGCGGCAGTAATTTATCTGCCAGCAACGCATTTACGCGTAGATAGCCGTCCCAGGCAGGACGCTGAAATTGCACCAGATCGAGGCGATAATGAAAAGCAGGCCAGAGAACGGCATTGGAGAATTGGTTGTAGTATTCGTCAAGGTCCTGTTCGCTGAGGTTAAAAGAGGCCCACGTAATGTTACCCTTTTTCACCTTTTTTAGCGGCTGATCCTCATTTCCTGTTTCGCCACTCCAGCCAAACCACAGTCCACCTGCGGCTTTCAGTGCCCCCAGTATGCCAACGGCAAGGCCACCGGCACTGGCGGCGTGCTCATCTGGTGGTGCAATCCGGTTAGATACTACGACTAAACGACTCATAGTCATCACTCCTGTTATTTTCTCTTTTTTGTTGTAATGCGGTGGTTATCATTTCAAGCCAGCCCCAGACATCCGGCACGGCCGCCAGTCGCCATGATGCCTGAGTTGCGCCTGTGCCAATTTTTACTGACATTCCGCCCAGCCGGTTAACGACAGCGAAGCCAGATTCATCGGTTAAATCATCGCCCAGAAATACCGGCGTTCGCCCGATAAAGGGAGCTTCCTGCATAAAGGCAGCAATCGCCTCACCTTTACTGGTGCCTCGCGGCTTGATCTCGACAACACACTTTCCCTGCTGTAACGCCATTTGTGGCCAGATCTGAGTAATACGTTGCGCTAATGTCATTAATGCGTCTTCATGGTGCGGAGCCTGACGATAATGCAGCGCAAAGGCCATCCCTTTCGTCTCCAGCTCCGCACCGGGAAACTGGGCGATAGCCGTATGCAGTTGCACGCTAATATCACGCGCAATCGCATCCGGCAGATGAACGATATGCGTTTTACCATTGATGTCACGGCGCTCCGCCCCATGCACGCCCGCTAACGGGAAGCGATAAGGTTTTGCCAGTGCATCAAGCTCCACCATTGAGCGCCCTGATATCAATGCCAATGCACCATCACTTGCGGTTGCCAGTAGCTGAAGTCCTTGCAGAATATTGTCAGGCACGACGACCTGATCGGGATGCGGTTTGATTTCCGCCAGCGTTCCATCGAGATCAAAAAACCAGGCATATTTCGCGGATAGTTCAGGGGTTTCGGTTAACGGTTCTGTCACCCGGTTCTCCTCCTTCTCTTTTCTTATTGTGTTGCGCAGAACGCGCTTTACAGACATGTAAGTATAGACAGTGTGACGGGGGTCGCCATTTGTAACGAAGAACAGCCAACCGTTGTGGCGGCTGGCTGTGGTGGGAAAAAACGCTAAATTGTTGCAGAAAAAAGCATCAAACAGTACGTTTCGCTTTTTGCTTGTAACGGTCGAAGATCACCGCTGCCAGCAGGATTAAGCCGCGAACCACGTACTGGGCGAAAGGAGAAATATTAAGCAGGTTCATGGCGTTTTCCACGGTGCCTAAAATTAAGATACCCGCCACCACATATGAGATTTTTCCGATGCCACCTTTCAGAGAAACGCCACCTAAAACGCAGGCGGAGATAACAATCAGCTCATAACCAATCGACGTCATTGGCTGCCCACTGGTCATACGTGAAGCCAGAATAATTCCGGCTATCGCTGATACCAGACCAGAGAGAACAAAGATAATAATTTTGGTGCGAACAACCGGTACACCCGCCAGACGCGCAGCCTCTTCGTTCCCGCCAATCGCCAGGGTGTTACGCCCAAAGGTGGTTTTATTCAACAGCAAACCAAAGACAATCAGACACGCGACGGTAAGCCAGATTGGCGCAGGCAGACCGAACCAGTTGGCGTAACCAAGGGCAAAGAAGCTTTCATCTTCGATACCGACCGCTTTACCGTCTGAAATGATGTACGCCAGACCTCGAACAATCTGCATCGTTGCCAGTGTCGTGATCAGGGCATTTATTTTCAGTTTGGCGATAACAAAGCCATTGACCAGACCACAGAGAACGCCCAGCAACAAACCCGCTGCCACGCCAATCCACAGGCTTTCAGTCAGGTTGATAACCACCGCCGTGGTGACACCCGCACAGGCAATTACGGAGGCGACAGAAAGGTCAAAGTCACCGGAAGCAAGGCAGAACAACATGCCACACGCCACCATCCCCGACATAGAAATTGCCAGGCCCAACCCTTTCATATTAATGAAGGTGGCAAAATTTGGGACAAAAATGGCACAGGCGATAAAAAGCACCGCAAACACCACCAGCATGCCGTACTGATCCCAGATACGCCCAAAGCTGAAAGACGACTTAGGTGCGCCAGAACCCGATGTAGAAACAGAAGACATCATACTCTCCTTACTCAGGCAACTGCCTGGCTGACTTTAGGCATCGCAAGGCTTAATGCCTGACGCTCATCTGCCTGCTCGTGTAACAATTCACCGGCGATTTCGCCTTCCCGCATCACTACAATCCGGTCGGCAACGCCGAGGACTTCGGGTAAGTCGCTGGAGGCAAACAGCACCGCCACGCCCTGCGCCGCCAGCGCATAAATCACGTTGTAAATTTCATGCTTAGCACCAACATCAATGCCGCGCGTAGGTTCATCCAGCAAAATGACCTTCATCTCTTCCGATAACCAGCGGCCCAGAATGGCTTTTTGCTGATTTCCGCCTGAAAGATTCATGATCAGTTGCTCTGCGCCCGGCGTTTTGATGTTGAGCGAACGAATGTGGTGATCGGCATTGTTTTCTTCCCAACCGTTGTTGATTACACAACCGCCGAGCACATGTTTGCGTCTGGCACTGATGTTGATATTGTCGCGAACGGAGTGCACAGGAATAATGCCTTCCGCTTTACGATCTTCCGGGCAGAGCATCATGCCTGCGGCAATGGCATGACCCGGTTTACGGATATCGATCGGCTGTTGGTCGATATAAACCTGACCGGCGGTGATTTGCGTCCCGCCAAATATGCCTTTCATTAATTCACTGCGCCCGGCCCCCACCAGACCAAACAGACCGACAATTTCACCACTACGAACCGCAAGACTTATTGGCGTACGCACGCCTGGTGCTTTCACAGCATCAAGACGCAGCCGCTCCTCGCCATAACTACGCGGTTGCCAGCCGTAGATATCGCCGATGTCGCGCCCGACCATCGCCTGCACCAGCGCGTCGTGGTCAACCTGCTGCATATCAGTAAAGGTTTTGACATAACGCCCATCTTTAAAGACGGTGATGGCATCGCTGAGGGCAAATATTTCTTCCATACGGTGAGAAACATATAAGATCACGCGCCCTTCTTTACGCAGTTCACGAATAACGCGGAAAAGATTGTCGATTTCACGGGCAGAGAGGGAGCTGGTTGGCTCATCAAAGGCGATAATTTTGGCGTTACGCGCCAGCGCTTTGGCAATTTCAACCATCTGCCACTGACCAATGGAGAGATATTTCAGCGGCGTATCCGGGTCAATATCCATACCAAGATGTTTAAGTTGTAAACCCGCTTCATAATTCAGCAGTGAGCGATTCACTATGCCGCCTTTATGCGGCAGCTGGCCGAGATAGATGTTTTCCGCGACGGTCATTTCCGGCACGAGATGCAGTTCCTGATAAATAATCGCCACACCCGCGTTAAGTGCCGCGGTCGTGTCGGAAAAGGACATTTCTTGTCCATTAATCACTACAGAACCCGTGGTTGGCGCATAGTTGCCGCTGAGGATTTTTAAGAGAGTTGATTTTCCTGCGCCATTTTCACCCATCAACGCATGAACCTGACCGGCATAGCAGTCAAAACTAATATCCGTCAGCGCCTTAACGCCGGGAAACGTTTTACCGATGCCGCGAAATGAGAGATACGGGGTAGACTGTTGCATAACGTCTCCGTGAATCACTGGTCGTTCACACCCCCTCTGCATCATGCAGAGGGGAATTTTTTCGGCAGATTACTTACCGCCTAAACCTTTTTTCTCCAGTTCTTCTTTAAAGTTGTCACGCGTGATCAGTACCACGTCGGTAACTTCGGTAAATTTTGGCGGTTCAACGTCTTTTGCTACCCAGTTGTAAAGCATTTCACTGGATTTATAGCCATGTACGTCCGGGCTTGGCAGCAGGGAACCGTAGAAGCCGGTTGCCTGTGCTTTAGACAGTTCGCTTACTGCATCCACACCGTTAATACCAATACCGATGATATCGGCTGCTTTAAAGCCCTGACCTTCGGTTGCACGTACGCCGCCAAGTACGGTGCTGTCGTTCATACCGACGATCAGCCAATGTTTAACTTCCGGATGTTGAACCAGCATTGAGTTGGCAGCGTCAAATGCCCCCGGGATGTCGTTAGATTTGGTAGGTACCTGATAAATTTGTTTTTCCGGGAATCCGGCCGCTTTCAGCGCATCCATAGATCCCGTAGTACGGCGACGTGCCGTATCCAGTTCGTTGGCGGTAATCGCCATCACCGCGCTTTCTTTGACATCCCAGCCACGTTTCTGCATCTCTTTATACAGTTCCTGGCCCTGACGTTCGCCAATTTTGGTCGCTGCCATCATCACCAGCGGAACGGTATCCATTGGCTTGCCTTTGGCGTTAACAAACTGGTCATCCACGGCAATGACTTTCATATCGTAGCCACGCGCTTTCGCCACGATGGCAGAGCCGAGTTTCGGGTCCGGAGTACAAATAACGAAACCTTTCGCGCCACTGGCAGCCAGGCTGTCGATAGCGTTCAATGTTTTTTCGCCATCCGGCACGGCAATCTTAATAACTTCAAACCCTAAATCCTTCCCGGCTTTATCGGCAAACTTCCATTCGGTCTGGAACCACGGCTCTTCCGGTTGCTTCACCAGGAAACCGAGCTTCAAGTTCTCCGCCATAGCGGATTGTGACATAACGGCTGCCAGACCAATGGCTGCCAGGGCTTTAGTAAATTTGTGCATGGTTCTCTCCAGCTTTAGTGTCGTTTTGTGTAGGGCAAAAACGAATAACTCTCGTTAATTTAATCGGAAAACAAAGCATTACCTTTTAACTAAAAGATAAGTGACTGTGTTGACATAGTTTTAGCGAGAAATTAATTCTCCATAGGAGAGCAATATCACATCGCAGAATTACAGTGAGAACGTGCATAAATTTAGCGGGAAAAGACATAGAGAAAGGCTCATTTGTCAGACAAATCATCGAGTACACAGCAGATTAATCCATAAGATTAGCCTGGAAGTCCTTGTTGTGTTTTGTACCCATACGGAACGTCTTCTTTTTAACCAGTCAATTGGCCACATTACCTGGCGTTGAGTTTTTGAAATGGTGTAATAACCACAACTCAAAGATGTGGAAAATGCGCGTCATTCATTTCGCCATTAATTATCACTGTGCTCATTAATTAACAGAACACGTATACTGAGAGCCATATCGCAAAAATGAAAAAACGTTTTAAAAAATCATTGCTTCATCATGAATTCAAATCCCCCTATTAATATCAACAAGATACAAAAAGCATCATCATTAAAATTCATTGCAGTTACATTGATTTCATCAATGAAATGTAAAAATATATAAACTTGATGATTTAAGCATTTTCTTATACCCGTTCAGACGTTATTCTTATTTCAGATCATCGTCAGAATTGACTCCACGATCACATTTCGGACCGGCAGAAAGGAATTATTCTGCAAACAGTAATTATGGTGTTTTGATTTATCTTGCACCTCTCCACTTCTGGATATAAGGATATTAGGTATGGCAACCGCTGGAATGCTTCTCAAACTCAACTCTCAAATGAACCGCGAGTTTTACGCATCCAATCTCTACCTTCACCTGAGTAACTGGTGTTCTGAACAGAGTCTGAACGGCACCGCCACTTTCCTTCGCGCCCAGGCACAGAGTAACGTGACCCAAATGATGCGCATGTTTAACTTTATGAAGAGTGTCGGCGCTACTCCCATCGTTAAAGCCATTGATGTTCCCGGTGAAAAACTGAACTCACTGGAAGAACTTTTCCAAAAAACGATGGAAGAATACGAGCAACGTTCAAGCACGCTGGCACAGTTAGCCGATGAAGCTAAAGAACTGAATGATGATTCAACCGTCAATTTCCTGCGCGATCTGGAAAAAGAGCAGCAGCATGATGGCCTGTTGCTGCAAACCATTCTTGATGAAGTGCGCAGTGCGAAACTTGCTGGTATGTGCCCTGTGCAGACCGACCAACATGTTCTGAATGTCGTGTCACACCAGCTGCATTGATCATACATCGGCGCTAATGCATTGCGCCGATGAAGTTTTTGAGAAACCGCTGCCTCATCTGTTTGAAGCAGTGGTTTTTTTAATGGGATTCGCCCTGTGGGGTAAACTTGAGTTCAATCAGCGCGATGGCTTTTTGGATTGCCCGCATGGTGACCGGGTCTGCGGCGGCGGGATGGTGAGTAAAGTCGATATTCTTCAGCTGGCTGGACATTTTTTCGCGAACTTCAACGGGCGCGATTACATCCAGAACGTCGAGAATTTGTTTGATAACCAACTGGCAAGCAACCACATCAGAAACCAGTTCCTGATCGGCATTCAGCGGCTGGGACATCGTAAACTCCTGATAGCATTTTGAAAGCCGTTATAGTAGCGGCTTCACATCTTCAGCGATAGTCACATACACCGTCATCAGGACACAAAAAAACCTGCCGGAGCAGGTTTTTTGTTATCGGAACATATTGCCTGGCGGTACGTCTTTGAACGTCTTGCAATAGTTATTGAACATACTTTTCAGGATCTTGCGCAGTTTCATCGCGGCACTCCGACTATTTGTTATGCAGGTGTTATTGTCTTTGCACTTATAATATGACAACCATCACAAAAATCAATCTTTATGTGATGCAAATCACATAAACACCCCTTTAATGTTATAAAAATGATAATCAAAAAGCAGCACCCCCATTTCTGACACATACAGATGGCGAGAAATAGCGCCTGCCAGGCGTCTTTTCCGGCCATTGTCGCAGCGCTGTAACGCGTAAAATACTGCTTTCTTTTACTCTTCTGGCTGGACCATGAGACTTCTGATTCTGACTCTTTCATTAATAACGCTGGCGGGGTGCACAGTTACTCGCCAGGCTCATGTGGGCGAAGTTGACGCGGCAACAGGTATTGTTCGGTTGGTTTATGATCAGGCTTTTTTGCAGCATGCCCGTACCGATCGTTATGTCAGTCGCGGGATCGCCGATCGCGCATGCCAGCAGGAAGGCTATACCCACGCTATCCCCTTTGGTCAGCCAGTAGGCAACTGTAGCCTCTTTGCGGGTTCCTTATGTTTGAATACGGAATTCACTTTGTCATATCAGTGCCATCATTCCGCCTTCCCTGTCTTTCTCTAAACGTTTTAATCAGCGAGGGGGATCTTCGCTGATTAAATAAATAGCGGTAATGCGTTTTATTCCCATTCGTATTTTTAATAAATGAAGTTTATATTTTACCTTTTGCAAATAATAAAATAACAAATTATAGTGACGCCACAGCAACAAATATAACCTTTGTGGAGCACTATCATGCTGAAACCAGAAATGATTGAAAAACTTAATGAGCAGATGAACCTGGAACTGTACTCTTCACTGCTTTATCAGCAAATGAGCGCCTGGTGCAGCTATCATACCTTCGAAGGTGCTGCCGCGTTCCTGCGCCGCCACGCCCAGGAAGAGATGACGCATATGCAGCGTCTGTTTGATTATCTGACTGATACCGGCAACTTACCGCGTATTAATACCGTTGAATCTCCGTTTGCTGAATATTCCTCACTTGATGAATTATTCCAGGAAACCTATAAACACGAACAATTAATCACGCAGAAAATTAACGAACTGGCTCATGCTGCAATGACCAATCAGGACTACCCAACATTTAATTTCCTGCAATGGTATGTTTCTGAGCAGCATGAAGAAGAGAAACTGTTCAAATCGATTATTGATAAATTAAGCCTTGCAGGCAAAAGCGGCGAAGGTTTGTATTTTATCGACAAAGAACTCTCTACCCTCGACACACAAAACTAATGTTCTCCGGCGGCAGGTTTACTGCCGCCGTTTCAAATCAGTGACGGCAAATCTTACTCTGAACGGTCGAAAAACCTTCTTCCGAAGGTATAAATTTGCCTTTTGCTGCCAGAAACGCTACCAGCTCTCCCGCTGTCATCCCTTCTGCCGAGCAAGTGTGAAAACGTACCTGTTCACCAAAACGCGCTTTAATCGCAACTTCCAGACTGGCATGCGTATATTGCTCACCTGATTCAATCATCATATTTAACACTTCATGACCGTGAATAGAGTCCATCGTTCCTCCTCAAAAAAAGGCTAGCGTAGCGATTGCCGCTTACCAAGACTTTGCGCCAGCGCAGGACTGAACGCATTTTATTGTACATTTATATTTACACCATATGTAACGCCAGTTTGACGAAGCAGCCGTTATGCCTTAACCTGCGCCGCAGATATCACTCATAAAGATCGTCAGGACAGAAGAAAGCGTGAAAAACAGAACTCTGGGAAGTGTTTTTATCGTGGCGGGAACCACAATTGGCGCAGGCATGCTGGCAATGCCGCTGGCTGCGGCAGGTGTTGGTTTTAGCGTCACGTTAATCTTGTTGATTGGACTTTGGGCGTTGATGTGCTACACGGCGCTATTACTACTGGAGGTGTACCAGCATGTCCCGGCAGATACCGGTCTGGGCACGCTGGCAAAACGCTATCTGGGACGCTACGGTCAGTGGCTGACGGGCTTCAGTATGATGTTCTTAATGTATGCTCTGACTGCGGCATACATCAGCGGTGCTGGTGAATTGTTGGCTTCCAGCATCAGCGACTGGACAGGTATTTCAATGTCGGCAACCGCTGGCGTGCTGTTGTTCACTTTTGTTGCCGGTGGCGTGGTTTGTGTCGGAACTTCGCTGGTCGATTTATTTAACCGTTTTCTGTTCAGCGCCAAAATTATTTTTCTGGTGGTGATGCTGGTACTGCTACTTCCGCATATTCATAAGGTGAATCTTTTAACCCTGCCGTTGCAACAGGGGCTGGCACTGTCTGCAATCCCAGTGATTTTTACGTCGTTTGGTTTTCACGGTAGCGTGCCGAGCATTGTCAGTTATATGGATGGCAATATTCGTAAGCTACGCTGGGTGTTTATAACCGGTAGTGCGATCCCCCTGGTGGCATATATTTTCTGGCAGCTGGCGACGCTTGGCAGCATTGATTCAACAACCTTTATGGGATTGCTGGCTAATCATGCCGGATTAAACGGGCTGTTACAGGCGTTACGCGAAATGGTGGCCTCTCCGCATGTTGAGCTGGCGGTGCATTTATTTGCTGATTTAGCCCTCGCCACGTCATTCCTCGGCGTTGCGTTAGGTTTATTTGATTATCTGGCAGATTTGTTTCAGCGTTCAAATACCGTTGGTGGACGATTGCAAACTGGTGCAATTACCTTTCTGCCGCCGTTAGCGTTTGCACTGTTTTATCCACGAGGATTTGTAATGGCGCTGGGTTACGCCGGTGTGGCGCTGGCGGTACTGGCATTGATTATCCCTTCGCTGTTGACCTGGCAAAGCAGAAAGCACAATCCTCAGGCGGGTTACCGGGTGAAAGGTGGTCGTCCGGCGCTGGTGGTGGTGTTTCTCTGTGGTATTGCTGTGATTGGCGTGCAATTTTTGATTGCGGCAGGCTTGTTACCAGAAGTGGGATGATTAGATCTTATTGGGTGCCAGAATTAACGCTGACACCCAATTTGACCTCTTAATGCAGGCAGCACTGCTTAAATTTCTTACCACTGCCGCACGGACAAGGATCGTTACGACCCGGTTTCTCTTCTGCTTTGATCGGTTGCTGAACAGCTTTTTCCTGCGGATGCGCCATCCAGTATGCATGTAAATCAAGCGCCGCCAGTCGAATGGCATCTACGCTCTCTTCAAACGCTTCTGGCGACATCTTCTCTACCCGCTCGAAGTTTTCCTCAGTACCGTGCAGCGCAATCGCCTCCAGCGCCGGTTTTAACGAATCGGGCAACGTTGACCAGTCAGAAAGTGCCACGCCCCGCATATAGCCAAAGCACCACTCCTCAACAATCGTCAGCTCGCTGCCATCGACTTCTCGCAAGCCGAATAACGGCTCAAACTGCTCCGGGAATTCGTTCAGACGCTCTGCGGTATCGGCCATATGCTGAAAAGCCAGGTTCATAAAGCGCGTCATCTCTTTCTCTGACGCCCAGCGTGGCACATAGTCAGCCCCACCCCATACGGCAACCAGCCACTGTGCCGGTTCAATCTCTTGCGGAGAACTCAACACCGCCGTCAATAAACCGTCCAGCTCCGCCACATCAAGAATGGCGTGGTCAGTGTTGTATTTGGTCAGAATATCGTCCAGCCATTCCAACTCACTTTCGTTTAACGGTCCCGTTTTCATACGCTTTTCCTTGTGGATCTCAACTCGCCAGCACCTATCTTACATGGCGGTCCGTATCAGAGATACTTTTTGAGAGGCTTAGCCGGTGATTAAAAATTAAGGAGGGTGTAACGACAAGTTGCAGGTACAAAAAAACCACCCGAAGGTGGTTTCACGACACTGCTTATTGCTTTGATTTTATTCTTATCTTTCCCATGGTACCCGGAGCGGGACTTGAACCCGCACAGCGCGAACGCCGAGGGATTTTAAATCCCTTGTGTCTACCGATTCCACCATCCGGGCTCGGGAAGAAAGTGGAGGCGCGTTCCGGAGTCGAACCGGACTAGACGGATTTGCAATCCGCTACATAACCGCTTTGTTAACGCGCCAAATTCTTCAGGCTTTTCAGCCGGACATCCGCTGAAGCCGATGTCTTTTAAACTGGAGCGGGAAACGAGACTCGAACTCGCGACCCCGACCTTGGCAAGGTCGTGCTCTACCAACTGAGCTATTCCCGCATTCATCAAGCAATCAGTTAATCACTTGATTTTATTATCGTCTGGCAATCAGTGCCGCCGTTCGATGCGTTGCATTCTACTTACCTGGCGCGATGAGTCAACGATATTTTTCACCACTTTTGATCGTTTGCTGAAAATTGCGCCGAAACGATCACTGATCAAGCAAATCTGCACGCGCAGCGCTCAAATATTGCAACATTGACCACAGAGTCAGTACCGCAGCCACAAAGAAAAGTGCAATACCGGCGTACTCAACCCAAATGTTCGGACGCCACAGCAGCCAGGCCAGCGCTACCATCTGGGCAGTGGTTTTCACTTTCCCAATCCAGGAGACAGCCACGCTACTGCGTTTACCCAACTCTGCCATCCATTCGCGTAGCGCAGAAATAATAATTTCACGGGCGATCATCGTTGCCGCCGGTAATGTCACCCACCAGCTGTGATAATGCTCGGTTACCAGCACCATGGCGATAGCCACGAGAACTTTATCTGCTACAGGGTCAAGGAAAGCACCAAACCGGGTACTCTGGTTCCAGCGGCGTGCCAGAAAACCATCGAACCAGTCAGTCACCGCCGCGATGCAGAAAATGAGCGCGGCGGCAAACGGCGACCAGGTGACAGGTAGATAAAAGACCAATACAAAGAATGGGATAAGGATGACACGGAACAGTGTAAGCAACGTAGGAATATTAAATTGCATAATGACGGGTAACTATCTGTTGTCAGTAAGATTACCCCTATGTTGCTACAGAGACATCAATGTTTCAACGACCAGAAGATCTTTTCTGCCAGACCTTGCGAAATACCCGGCACTTTTGCAATTTCCTCGACGCTGGCGTTACGTAAACCTTGCAAACCGCCCATATATTTCAACAACATTTGCCGACGTTTTGGCCCGACGCCTTCAATGGTTTCCAGGGAACTGGTATTTTTGACCTTCGCCCGTTTTTTGCGGTGCCCGCCAATCGCGTGATCGTGTGATTCGTCGCGAATATGTTGGATAACATGCAGCGCGGGAGAATCTGGCGGCAAACTGAATCCCTCACCTTCCGGCTCAAAGAACAGCGTTTCCAACCCAGCCTTCCTATCTGCTCCTTTGGCAACACCAAGTAGCAGCGGATGATTTTTATCCCATGAGACATCCAGTTCGGCGAAGACATTTTTCGCCTGTGCAAGCTGGCCTTTGCCGCCGTCGATAAGGATCACATCCGGGATCTTACTGTCGTCGATGGCTTTACCATAACGCCGACGCAGCACCTGATTCATCGCCGCATAATCATCGCCCGGCGTAATGCCAGTAATGTTATAGCGCCGATACTCCGCACGCAGCGGGCCGTTAGCATCAAATACCACACAGGAGGCGACGGTTTGTTCACCCATGGTATGGCTGATGTCAAAGCACTCCATCCGCTTCACTTCCGGCAATTTCAACACGCTGGCAAGCGCGGTCAGTCGCTGGTGAACGGTAGATTGCTGCGAGAGTTTGCTGGTTAAGGCCGTCGCCGCATTGGTGCGCGCGAGTTTCAGATAACGCGCCCGATCGCCGCGAGGTTTGGTTTGAACATTAATCTTGCGTCCCGCCAGTTCTGAAAGGGAATCGGCGAGCAGCGTTTTATCGCTAAGATTAAAATCGAGCAGGATCTCACCCGGTAAGGTGCGCATCTGGCTGCCTTGTAAATAGAACTGACCTACGAAGGTTTCCACCACCTCGCTCAGTTCCGTACCGCCCGGCACTTTCGGGAAATAGCTGCGGCTGCCGAGCACTTTACCCTGACGAATGAACAATACGTGGACACAAGCCATGCCCGCATCGAACGCCACACCAATAACGTCAAGGTCGTCGCCGGTATTGGACACAAACTGTTTTTCGGTGACGCGTCGCACCGCCTGAATTTGGTCGCGAATACGTGCCGCTTCTTCAAACTCCAGATTCTGGCTGGCAGTTTCCATACGGCTAATGAGTTGCGTAAGCACCTGATCATCTTTGCCAGACAAAAACAGGCGCACATACTCGACCTGCTGAGCGTATTCTTCTTCACTCACCAGTCCTTCAACGCACGGTCCCAGACAGCGCCCTATCTGATATTGCAGACACGGACGCGAGCGATTGCGATAAACACTATTTTCGCACTGGCGAATGGGGAATATCTTTTGCAGTAACGCCAGTGTTTCACGTACGGCATAGCCATTCGGGAACGGGCCGAAATATTCACCTTTGGCATGCTTCGCACCACGATGCATCGCCAGACGCGGGTGGGTATCGCCACTCAGGAAGATAAAAGGATAAGATTTATCATCGCGTAGCAAAACGTTGTAACGCGGCTGATAGAGTTTGATGTAGTTGTGTTCCAGCAACAGCGCTTCGGTTTCCGTATGCGTAACCGTTACATCAATTTGCTGGATCTGGGCGACCAGCGCTTCGGTTTTGCGCGAAGCGAGGTTGCTACGGAAATAGCTGGAAAGCCGTTTTTTCAGGTCTTTCGCTTTGCCGACATAGATAACCGTACCACCAGCATCGTACATGCGATAAACGCCTGGCTGGCTGGTTACGGTTTTTAAAAACGCTTTTGCGTCAAACTGATCACTCACTGACTTGATAATGTCTCCGCATTACACAGACCATGGCGAATTGCCAGGTGAGTCAGCTCAACATCGCCATGAATGTTTAGTTTACTGAACATACGATAGCGGTAGCTGTTCACCGTTTTCGGACTGAGATTGAGCTGTTCTGAGATCTCATTGACCTTCTGGCCCTTGGTGATCATCAGCATAATCTGCAATTCACGTTCAGACAAACTGGCAAATGGGCTTTCTGTTTTTTCTGGTTCGATCTGGCTTAACGCCATTTGTTGAGCGATGTCAGAAGCAATGTAACGCTGCCCTGAATAGACAGAACGGATCGCACTCACGACTTCCTGCGGAGCCGCGCCTTTGCTGAGGTAGCCCGCAGCACCGGCCTGCATGACTTTCGCTGGTAAAGGGTTTTCTGTATGGACAGTAAGCATGATGATTTTGACATCAGCTGTGGAACGCGCGATTTTACGCGTCGCCTCAAGACCGCCAATGCCCGGCATACTCATGTCCATTAGCACCACGTCAACGGCATTTGCCCGGCACCACTTAACGGCGTCTTCACCGCACGATGCCTCACCGACGACTTTTATACCCTTTATATCTTCCAGAATGCGTCGTATCCCTGCGCGCACCAGTTCGTGGTCATCAACAAGTAGAACGTTGATCAAAGGAATATCTCCAGAAATAGGGATAACGCTACTGATAGTTAGTCATTCGTATATTAGCGGTTTTTATTGCAACTTTGAAACGTTAAAAATGGTGGGTATTCGATTTTTCTCTCGTTTTTGTCAATTCGATTGTCCACAGTTATGGTCACGCCCGTCACCAACGGCTTACCGGATCGTTTCACAGTAAGCCCTGCGACGAAATGTGACAAAAATTACCTTTATTCAGCAAAAATGAAAATCAGCCCGCTGAATATGTAACATTAATTAACCCGAACAATACGGGCAAAAAACATTCATGATAAAAATATTTATTGGTCATTATATTAACGCATTTAATAGCACCGTTGACGGCACGCTCAAAAAACAACCACTGCTATTTTTAGCAAAGCTTATGGTATACTCCGCCGCCTTAACATTTTTCACCGCAAATTTTCATTGCAACATGACGAGGAAAATAAATGAGTACGCCTGATTTTTCTACTGCCGAGAATAATCAAGAACTGGCAAATGAAGTCTCCTGCCTGAAAGCGATGCTGACGCTGATGCTGCAGGCGATGGGACAAGCTGACGCGGGCCGCGTGATGTTAAAGATGGAAAAACAGCTTGCGCTGATCGAAGACGAAACCCAGGCTGCAGTATTTTCCAAAACGGTTAAGCAAATTAAACAAGCCTACCGTCAGTAATATAAAACCGGCTGAGAGCGTGCCTTTCAGCCGGTTTTTGCATCTGGCACGCAGAAAGAAAAGCGATCAAATTAAGCCAGTAGCGGCCGCGTAACAGGCAACCTGGGTCTTATTCGGTGCATTGATTTTTTTCTGCATGTTTTTCTGATGGAAATTGACCGTATTCTCAGAGATTGACAAAATCATCGCTATCTCTGCTGATGTCTTCCCTTCCGCCGTCCATTTCAGAATTTCTTTTTCGCGCTTGCTGAAATTCATCTCTGGCGTCATCACTATTTCATCATTTAAACGCATCAGAGCCATCAGACTTTCGCGCACCAGTAACTGCATTTTTAATTGCAGTTCATCACTAAGAATGGGTATTTCGCGCGCGCTGCAACGGGAAAAGGACAAAAAGCCCAGCGCCCGGTTTGGCAGCATTAAATACTGGGTGACACCACGGCGTAAACCGTGTGCGCGCGCGGCTTCCCATAACGGCTGTGCTTCGCTGAATAAGTCATCATTCCACATTAAATGGCCCTGACTAAAGTTTTCAGGGTTCAGCACAGGATCAATGGCGAGAAAGTTTTTTGCCTGATAATAACTCACCCACGCCTCAGGGTAATTGGTGTAGAAAGCTACTTTAGGTCGCGTGAATGGTACCGGGTGGCGAACACATAACGAATAGTAATCGTACTCCAGCTGCTGAGCCTGAAGCTCTATTTCATGGTAGACCTCTTCTGTGGCCTCCATCCTCTGAAAACGCAACAGCATCGTGCGACGCCAGCTGAAAAAATCCGTATCCTGCATAGTAAACCGCAACGCCCCTGAGAGTGAGTATCATTTATAATGATAATGCAAACTATCACATAAATAAGATTTATATATAATTTATATTATTCAGGCAATGAATTACTTTTGCAAGCCATCGCATTCTCTTATGTTATTAATGAGTTATGCTGATTTGTTAAGCAGTTTTATCACGTTTGAAGTGGCGTCCCGCCCCGACTGGTAAATCGTCGGGGCTGATTTTTTCTTATTATTGCAGCAGAAACTTCTCGAGGAACTGGCGGGTGCGAGGCAGCTTAGGATCGGCAAATAACGCTTTTGCGGCCCCCTGCTCGACTATCCGCCCCTGGTCCATAAAGATCGCCCGGTCCGCAACATCCCGGGCAAAGCTCATTTCGTGCGTCACAATCACCATCGTGCGCTTTTCCTGCGCCAGCTGACGGATGGTGTTCAGGACTTCGCCCACCAGCTCTGGATCCAGCGCCGACGTTGGCTCGTCAAACAAAATCACCTCAGGACGCATAGCCAGCGCTCGCGCAATCGCGACACGTTGCTGTTGACCGCCAGACAAACGACGTGGATAGCTGGTTTCTTTACCTGCCAGCCCAACTTTCGCCAGCAGCTCGCGAGCGCGCGCCGTGGCCTCTTCTTTCGGTTCGCCTTTGACGATCACCGGCCCTTCAATAATGTTTTCCAGCACCGTACGATGCGGAAACAAATTAAAGTTCTGGAAGACAAACCCGACGTGCTGACGCAACTGGCGAATCAGCGATTTTTGCTGACTTAATGAACGTGCAGTATCAATGGTGATATCGCCAACGGTGATGGTTCCCGCTTCCGGTTGTTCCAGCAGATTTATGCTGCGTAGCAACGTGGTTTTGCCGGAACCACTCGGACCGATAATTGCCACTACTTCGCCAGGCTTCACCTCAAGGTCGATACCGTGCAGCACCGTCTGACCGTGGAATTTTTTCACCAGGTTCTTAACTTCAATGGCACTCATTTTGGTTCTCTCTCCTGGCGATTAAGTTGATTCTCAAAATGGTTCTGCAACGTCGATAACACTGTCGCCATGATCCAGTAGATGAGCGAAGCCGCCAGATACATGGTGAACACCTCCAGCGTACGCGAGGTAATCAACTGCGCCTGACGGAACAGCTCCGGCACCTGGATTGTCGCGGCCAGCGACGTATCTTTTACCAGGCTGATAAAGCTGTTCGACAGCGGCGGCAACGCCACCCGCGCCGCCTGTGGCAAAATCGCGCGACGCATGGTCTGCCACGGCGTCATACCAATACTGGCAGCAGCTTCCCACTGACCTTTATCAATAGAAGAAATGGCGGCGCGCAGCGTTTCGGCAGCATAGGCGGCAGTGTTTAGCGACAGACCAATCATTGCTGACGGAATGGGATCTAGTTCGATGCCAAACTGCGGCAAGCCGTAATAGATCATAAACAGTTGTGCGATGAGTGGCGTACCACGAAAAATAGAGATATAAAAACGCGCCAGCCAGCGCACGGGCCAGATTGGCGAAAGGCGCATCAGCGCGAGAATAAACCCTAGCAGTAAGCCAAAAAACATGCCGCCGATACTGAGTTGCAGCGTATACCCAGCCCCTTTCAGCAGGAACGGCAAGGAATCAATAACCAGTTGTATACTTTCTTGCATGAGCGTTTCCGGAGCTAAACGTGGGGATGATAGGCGAACAGCGCAGGCGCGCCGCCGGTATGAATAAACAGAATCGGCCCTTCATCTTTGAAGCGTTTCTGACTGATACCGTCAATCAGCCCCGCCATCGCTTTTCCGGTATACACAGGATCAAGCAGAATGCCTTCCAGGCGCGCCAGCAATTTCACTGCTTCCATGCCTTCGTCGTTCGGCACGCCGTAGCCAGGTGCAAAATAGTCATCCCAGAGTAAAATTTCCGCTGATGCGGTCAGCTCCAGTTCTTTCGCAATCGCCTGTTGGAGGTTAACCACTTTCGGCAATTGATCGGCAACGGAACGCGACACGGTCACGCCAATCAGTTCGCTTTCAGGCATCAGGTGTTCCAGCCCAACAGCCAGTCCGGCGTGAGTTCCGGCACTGCCCGATGCGACCACCACCGACGAAATATTAACCGCCCCTTCACACTGTTGCGCGATCTCCAGCGCACTCTCCACATAACCCAGCGCACCCAAAGCATTAGAACCGCCAACCGGAATGACATACGGGCGAAAGCCTTGTGCTTCGACTCGCGTCGCCAGCTCCTCCAGTTGGGCATTGGGATCGGTCAGTGCGTCGCACATTTCAATCTGGGTATTGAACAGATCCAGCAACAAACGATTGCCGTTGGTTAAATAGTTTTCTGCGGTTGTGCCAATAGGATTTTCCAGCAGCGCAACGCAGTGCAGACCGAGTTTCGCAGCGACTGCGGCAGTCTGGCGCACATGGTTAGACTGGATCGCCCCGGCAGTAATCAGCGTATCGGCACCTTCGCGCAGAGCATCTGTCGCAAGAAATTCCAGCTTACGTAATTTATTGCCGCCCATTGCCATGGGGGTGACGTCATCCCGTTTGATGAAAATTTCCCGTCCAAGATAATCAGAAAAGCGTGGCAGATATTCGAGCGGCGTTGGCGCGCCGATAAATTCCAACCGTGGAAAACGGGTTAAATTATGCAGTGGCATAACAGCCTCCGATGTGTGTTGTTGTGATTTTCTTATTATGCACGCTGAAAACGCGTAAATAAAAAAGGCGCTAGTGAAAGCGCCCTTTTTTGTCATTATGCTGATTATTTGGTCACATCAGCACCAAACCATTTTTCAGAAAGGGCTTGCAGAGTGCCATCTTTTTGCATTTCCGCAATTGCATCATTCACCGCTTTCAGCAGGTCTTCATTTCCTTTACGCAGCGCTACGCCAGACTCCTGACGGGAGAATGCTTCACCGGTTACTGCCAGCGTATCGTTGGTTTTCTTCACCAGATCCAGCGCAGCCAGACGGTCAACGAGGATCGCATCAATACGGCCTACGCGCAGATCCTGATATTTGGTCGGGTCATCATCATAGGTACGCACATCGACGCCCTGAACATTTTGGCGCAGCCACTCTTCATAGTTGGTGCCCAGACCGACCCCCACTTTTTTGTCTTTCAGATCATCAGCCGTTTTAATGGTGCCTTCGTTACCTTTTTTCACCAGCGCCTGAATACCGGAAATGGTGTACGGGGTAGAGAAATCGTATTTTTTCTTGCGCTCGTCAGAAATGGTGACCTGATTAATCACCACATCAATGCGTTTAGAGTCCAGCGACGCCAGCATACCGTCCCATTTGGTCGGTTTTAGTGACGCCTCAACACCAAGATGTTTTGCCAGCTGTTGGGCGAATTCCACTTCAAAACCGGTTAATTTGCCGTCATCCCCCTGAAAACTGAACGGCGGATAAGTTCCTTCCAGCCCTACGAGCAGCGTACCGCGCTCTTTAACTTTATTAAGCAGACCTTCATCTGCAAAACTTTTAACGCTCATGCCCGCAACCAGCGCCACGGCCATCACACCCATCAATGCCTGACGTCCCAGATGTGCTAATTTCATATTCACCCCGAATGTTGTTATGTCTGTTTGCAGTGTAGAGCCATTGTTTGTAAACACAAAAACAACTCCGCTACATCTTATTCTTATTTAATATATATCAGAAGCAGGCAGGCTGGAGGATTTCTGCACAAGTCCGGTACACGTTTGACGCTGATAGTGTTGATACTTCCGTAACGCAATGCGGTAATTGTTGGTGCTGGTGGTGGGCAGCCACGGGGCGAGGATTTCATCAAGGAAACCGTCCTGCAGCTGATCGAGGGAAATATTTTGCTCGTGAAGATGATTACCCAAACGGCGCAGACGAACGACATATTCACGCACCGTACCTGGGCTCATTTCAGTTTGCTCAAAAAGAAATTGCTTAAAGCCGATAATATCGAAAAAATCACTCTGTGTTTTGCAATGTAAATCACCGCAGAATCGGCACAATGCCGCCCATGATTTTTGTTCCACTTGCCAGCCATTTTCATCAAGCAGCGTGTCCAGGCGGGAAATCTCGATTTTATTCACTATTTTGCCGTCGCGAACGAGGGTAATGCGATCGAGTAATTTACGGCAATGCGCGCAATGGGTCTGGCTGTGTTTAAAGTCTTTAAGATAGCGGCTTAATGGCCGTCTTTTCAGGTGCTGCACCATCATTAAGAACTCCTGGTAGTCAAAGTTAAAGTGCGGCATTTACTGACGTTATAACTTACCCAGTTTAGTGCGTAACCGTTTAATGGCCTGGCTGTGTAACTGACTGACCCGCGATTCCCCGACCTCCAGCACCGCGCCAATCTCTTTAAGATTCAGCTCTTCCTGATAATAGAGGGTTAATACCAGTTTTTCGCGCTCCGGCAACGTTTCGATAGCTTCCATCACCCGCTGGCGCAGATTACTGTCCAGCAGTTGTTGTAGCGGGTTTTCTCGCTGATGATCATCAGTAACCAGTTCAATGCTATCGCCGTGCTCTTCGCGCCACTCATCGTAGGAGAAGAGCTGGCTGTTATTGGTGTCGAGCAACATTTGGCGATAGTCGGCAATATCGATCCCTAAACGTTCCGCTACCTCAGTTTCCGTGGCGTTGCGGCCAAGTTCCTGCTCCAGTTGCCCTATTGCCTGTGCCACTTCACGCGCGTTGCGTCGCACGCTGCGCGGCACCCAGTCACGGCTGCGAAGTTCATCCAGCATAGCGCCACGGATACGCTGCACTGCGTAAGTTGTAAATGCCGTTCCTTGTAGGGCGTCATAGCGTTCGACGGCATTAAGTAACCCAATGCCGCCCGCCTGTAGCAGATCGTCAAGTTCCACGCTCGCGGGCAGTCGAACCTGCAGGCGCAATGCTTCGTGACGCACCAGCGGGACATAACGCTGCCACAGCGAGTGTTTATCCATTACACCTTCAGCGGTATAGAGTGAATTCACGATAAACAGCCCTGCGTTATATGAGTTATCGGCATGATTATCCGTTTCTGCAGGGTTTTTAATCGGACGATTAGTGGGTGAAATGAGGGGTTATTTAGGGGTTACCGGTAAATTGCGGGCAGAAAAAACCCCGCCGGTGGCGGGGGATCACGTTGCTGACAAATTACGCTTCATGTTGCCGGATGCGGCGTAAACGCCTTATCCGGCCTACAAAAATATGCAAATTCAATAAATTGCAATTCACCTTGTAGGCCTGATAAGCGCAGCGCATCAGGCAATTTGGCGTTGCCGTCAGTCTCAGTTAATCAGGTTAGGACGATTAACCCTGCAGCAGAGACAGAACCTGCTGCGGTACCTGGTTAGCTTTTGCCAGCACGGAGTTACCGGCCTGCTGGATGATCTGCGCTTTCGACATGTTGGACACTTCGGTCGCATAGTCGGCGTCCTGAATACGGGACTGCGCTTCAGACAGGTTGGTAGTGGTGTTGTTCAGGTTGGTGACGGCGGAATCCAGACGGTTCTGGATAGCCCCCAGGGATGAACGGAATTTGTCGATGGAGCTGATTGCGTCGTCCAGGGCAGCAAGCGGGTTGGTCGTTGCAGAACCAGCACTGGTAGTCTCAGTAGTGATTTTACCCGCGGAGTTCACATTTACAGCAGTACCAATTGCTGGAGCATAATCTTTATTGGTATCAGTCGCTGAAGCATACCCGGCAACAGTCACAGAGCCGTTATCCTTGTTAACGCTGTAAGAGACTGTATAGTCGGCAACGTTAGTGATACCACCTTTATCATCCACATAAGACTTCGCAGCATCACTGGATTCACCCGCGGTAAACCCAATAGTTTTGCTCAGTACACCGGAATTAAAGGTAATTGAAGATGTCGCGGCAGCCGCTTTGGTTTCGCTCAATACTACATCTTTACTCACTGTAGCCTGATAAGTAATCCCACCAGGGATTAACGGAGCTACTGGAGTGGTTGTCGCAGGAGTTGCTTTTGCGATGGTATATTCTGTGCCATTGAATGTCAGAGAGGCACCGTCACTACCTTCGCTCGCTGCTTTGAGCAGCGCTTTCATATCAGCTTTAGCTGCGCTACCAGCGTTGTTAGTCGTCAAGTTGCCTGCATCGTCTACGTATGCCTGGCTTCCACCGATGGTGATATTGCCTGCTGAATCCGTTTCGAAAGAAACAGTACCATCTTTTGTGGTGTAAGAACCATTAACAGATTTACCCACATCAGCATGAAGGGTGGCAGCTAACGCATCACGTTTTGTAGCTGAATCAGCAGCCTGCGCCGCGGCGTCTACACCCGTACCAGCAGTAGATTTAGTGGTAGTAAAATCACCAGATTTAGCGTTGTAAGTATAATCTACGCCGCCAACTGTGACTTTATCGCCATTCCCTAATTTATCGAATGCAGCATCGGTAGTTAACAAGGTATTTTCGGTTTTCAGATCATAAAGACCTGTCGTGGTGTTTAACTTCGCGCCAGCAGAAGTTAAATCACTTACCGTTGCAGCTTTGTTGGTAATAGTACCTTTACCATTTACGTTAAAGCCATTCAGACCCAGAGTATCAGAATCGATTTTTTTCAGGTCGATCGTGATGGTTTCGCCGTCATTCGCACCAACCTGAATTTTCATTGAACCGTCTTTCGCCAGTACGTTCACGCCGTTGAACTGGGTCTGGCCAGATACGCGGTCAATTTCGTCCAGACGGGATTTGATTTCGTCCTGAATGGAGTCCAGATCCGAATCAGAGTTAGTCCCGGTAGAAGCCTGAACCGTCAGTTCACGAATACGCTGTAAGTTGTTGTTGATTTCGGACAGCGCGCCTTCGGTGGTCTGTGCAACAGAAATACCGTCGTTGGCGTTACGTGCAGCCTGAGTCAGGCCTTTAATATTAGAAGTAAAACGGTTAGCAATCGCCTGACCTGCGGCGTCATCCTTCGCGCTGTTAATACGCAAGCCAGAAGACAGACGCTCGATAGAACTCGACAGCGCAGACTGGTTCTTGTTGATATTATTTTGAGTGATCAGCGAGAGGCTGTTGGTATTAATGACTTGTGCCATGATTCGTTATCCTATATTGCAAGTCGTTGATTACGTATTGGGTTTCCACCCGTCGGCTCAATCGCCGTCAACCCTGTTATCGTCTGTCGTAAAACAACCTTTAGAATTTTTTTCACAAACAGCCATTTTTTGTTAGTCGCCGAAATACTCTTTTCTCTGCCCCTTATTCCCGCTATTAAAAAAAACAATTAAACGTAAACTTTGCGCAATTCAGGCCGATAACCCCGGTATTCGTTTTACGTGTCGAAAGATAAAAGGAAATCGCATGGCAAGTATTTCATCGCTGGGAGTCGGGTCAGGTCTGGATTTAAGTTCAATCCTCGATAGCCTCACCGCCGCGCAAAAAGCGACGCTAACCCCTATTTCAAATCAGCAATCGTCGTTTACCGCTAAACTTAGCGCCTACGGTACGCTGAAAAGCGCGTTGACGACTTTCCAGACCGCCAATACTGCATTGTCTAAAGCCGATCTTTTTTCCGCCACCAGCACCACCAGCAGCACCACCGCGTTCAGTGCCACCACCGCGGGTAACGCCATCGCCGGGAAATACACCATCAGCGTCACCCATCTGGCGCAGGCGCAAACCCTGACCACGCGCACCACCAGAGACGATACGAAAACGGCGATCGCCACCAGCGACAGTAAACTCACCATTCAACAAGGCGGCGACAAAGATCCGATTACCATTGATATCAGCGCAGCTAACTCGTCGTTAAGCGGGATCCGTGATGCTATCAACAACGCAAAAGCAGGCGTAAGCGCAAGCATCATTAACGTGGGTAACGGTGAATATCGTCTGTCAGTCACATCAAATGACACCGGCCTTGATAATGCGATGACACTCTCGGTCAGCGGTGATGATGCGCTACAAAGTTTTATGGGCTATGACGCCAGTGCCAGCAGCAACGGTATGGAGGTCTCGGTCGCCGCCCAGAATGCGCAGCTGACGGTCAACAACGTCGCCATCGAGAACAGCAGCAACACTATCAGCGACGCGCTGGAAAACATCACCCTGAACCTGAACGATGTCACCACGGGCAACCAGACGCTAACCATCACTCAGGACACCTCCAAAGCGCAAACGGCGATTAAAGACTGGGTGAATGCCTATAACTCGCTAATAGATACCTTCAGCAGCCTGACCAAATACACCGCCGTAGATGCGGGAGCTGATAGCCAGAGTTCTGGCAATGGCGCACTGCTCGGCGACTCCACGTTGCGGACGATTCAGACGCAGTTGAAATCGATGCTGAGTAATACCGTTAGTTCTTCCAACTATAAAACGTTGGCGCAGATTGGTATCACGACCGATCCCAGCGATGGCAAACTGGAACTGGATGCCGACAAACTCACCGCTGCATTGAAAAAAGATGCCAGCGGCGTAGGTGCATTGATTGTTGGCGATGGTAAAAAAACCGGCATCACGACCACCATCGGCAGCAACCTGACCAGTTGGCTTTCGACAACGGGCATTATTAAAGCCGCTACCGATGGCGTTAGTAAGACCCTGAATAAGTTAACTAAAGACTACAACGCCGCCAGCGATCGCATTGATGCGCAGGTCGCTCGCTACAAAGAACAATTTACCCAACTGGACGTTTTAATGACCTCGTTAAACAGCACCAGCAGCTACTTAACGCAGCAGTTCGAAAACAACAGTAATTCCAAGTAATCAATATTCATCGGGAGACAGGTCATGTACGCGGCAAAAGGCACCCAGGCCTATGCACAAATTGGCGTCGAAAGCGCCGTAATGAGCGCCAGCCAGCAACAGCTGGTCACCATGCTATTTGATGGAGTGCTGAGCGCACTGGTTAGAGCGCGCCTGTTTATGCAGGACAACAATCAGCAAGGCAAAGGCGTCTCTTTGTCAAAAGCGATCAACATCATTGAGAACGGGCTGCGGGTGAGTCTTGATGAAGAGAGCAAAGACGAACTAACCCAAAACTTGATTGCTCTTTATAGCTATATGGTCAGGCGCTTGCTGCAAGCCAATTTACGCAACGATGTCTCCGCAGTCGAAGAAGTGGAAGCATTAATGCGTAATATTGCCGATGCCTGGAAAGAGTCGTTACTCTCCCCTTCTTTGATTCAGGACCCAGTCTGATGAACCATGCACCGCATTTGTATTTCGCCTGGCAACAACTCGTCGAAAAAAGCCAGCTCATGTTACGCCTGGCAACGGAAGAACAATGGGACGAACTCATCGCCAGCGAAATGGCGTATGTGAATGCGGTGCAGGAGATTGCACATCTGACTGAAGAGATTGATCCGTCCACCACGATGCAGGAGCAACTCCGCCCGATGCTGCGCCTGATTCTCGACAACGAAAGCAGGGTAAAGCAGTTATTGCAGATTCGGATGGATGAACTGGCGAAACTGGTCGGTCAGTCATCGGTGCAAAAATCGGTGTTAAGTGCCTATGGCGATCAGGGCGGCTTTGTGCTGGCTCCGCAGGATAACCTCTTTTGAATCTTAACGAGCCGATGGCTCGCGAATAATCCGATTACGGCTACGCTTCTAATGTTCCCCTTGAATGGAGTCGAAGAATGCGTAATCCCACGCTGTTACAATGTTTTCACTGGTATTACCCGGAAGGCGGTAAGCTCTGGCCTGAACTGGCCGAGCGCGCCGACGGTTTTAATGATATTGGTATCAATATGGTCTGGTTGCCGCCCGCCTATAAAGGCGCATCGGGCGGGTATTCGGTCGGCTACGACTCCTATGATTTATTTGATTTAGGCGAGTTTGATCAGAAAGGCAGCATCCCTACTAAATATGGCGATAAAGCACAACTGCTGGCCGCCATTGACGCTCTGAAACGTAATGACATTGCGGTGCTGCTGGACGTGGTAGTCAATCACAAAATGGGCGCGGATGAAAAAGAAGCTATTCGCGTGCAGCGCGTTAATGCTGACGACCGTACGCAAATTGATGAAGAAATCATTGAATGCGAAGGCTGGACGCGTTACACCTTCCCCGCCCGTGCCGGGCAATACTCGCAGTTTATCTGGGATTTCAAATGTTTTAGCGGTATCGACCATATCGAAAATCCTGATGAAGATGGCATTTTTAAAATTGTTAACGACTACACCGGCGAAGGCTGGAACGATCAGGTTGATGATGAACTCGGTAATTTCGATTATCTGATGGGTGAGAATATCGATTTCCGCAATCATGCCGTGACGGAAGAGATTAAATACTGGGCGCGCTGGGTGATGGAACAAACGCAATGCGACGGTTTTCGTCTTGATGCGGTCAAACATATTCCGGCGTGGTTTTATAAAGAGTGGATCGAACACGTACAAGAAGTTGCGCCAAAGCCGCTGTTTATTGTGGCGGAGTACTGGTCGCATGAAGTTGATAAGCTGCAAACGTATATTGATCAGGTGGAAGGCAAAACCATGCTGTTCGATGCGCCGCTGCAGATGAAATTCCATGAAGCATCGCGCATGGGACGCGACTACGACATGACGCAGATTTTCACTGGGACGCTGGTGGAAGCCGATCCTTTTCACGCCGTAACCCTCGTTGCCAACCACGACACCCAACCGTTGCAAGCCCTCGAAGCGCCGGTCGAACCGTGGTTTAAACCGCTGGCGTATGCTCTAATTTTGTTGCGGGAAAATGGCGTTCCTTCGGTGTTCTATCCTGACCTCTATGGCGCGCATTACGAAGATGTCGGCGGTGACGGGCAAACCTATCCGATAGATATGCCAATAATCGAACAGCTTGATGAGTTAATTCTCGCCCGTCAGCGTTTCGCCCACGGTGTACAGACGTTATTTTTCGACCATCCGAACTGCATTGCCTTTAGCCGCAGTGGCACCGACGAATATCCCGGCTGCGTGGTGGTCATGTCGAACGGAGATGATGGCGAAAAAACCATTCATTTAGGAGAGAATTACGGCAATAAAACCTGGCGTGATTTTCTGGGGAACCGGCAAGAAAGTGTAGTAACCGACGAAAACGGCGAAGCGACCTTCTTTTGCAACGGCGGCAGCGTTAGCGTGTGGGTTATCGAAGAGGTGATTTAAATTCATCCCCGGCGGCAAGCCGGGGAGATTTCATTACGGCAGTGGCGTCGGTAACGGCGCTTTATCCAGCGCGGCGGCACACTCTGCCGTCGGGCGATCCACACGCTCCATCGTCATACCATCGTACTCAATGGTGTTACCGTCACGCTCAACCTCGTACAGCTCACGTTTTACGGTAACGTTAGTGAGATCATCAGACATCAATGTCAACTTACCCGGCACGGCAATCACCCGCTGCCACTGACGGCAATCGAGGGTATCGCCCTCTTTAGTGACAATCAGGCTGCCTATCGCTTCCGGACTGACCAGCGCACTTTGCGGCCCTTTGGTCTGCCAGTAGCCCGCCAGCCAGTCCGGCGCGGGGGTTTTAACGACATTGTTATAGTTTTCGACTTCGGCACAGCCCGCAAGCAACATGAGCGCGCCTGCAATTGCGAGTTTTTTCATCATTCGTCCTGCATGAGAAGAAAAGAGGATTGTGGCATTAAAGCCTTGATGTCGCCACCCTTTCCAGGTTCAGAGAGAAATTTGATCTAACTATTATTTTTGTGAATTATTACCCCGAAAATAAATTTGCTTGATGTATGATTCGCGACTCTTGTTTCAAACCTTCTGAGTTCAGAGGCTACATACATGTCATGGCAGCAATTCAAACACGCCTGGTTGATTAAATTCTGGGCACCCATCCCTGCGGTCATCGCGGCGGGTATTCTCTCCACTTACTACTTTGGCATCACTGGCACCTTTTGGGCTGTCACGGGTGAATTTACCCGTTGGGGCGGTCAGCTCCTGCAGCTGTTCGGCGTCCATGCTGAAGAGTGGGGTTATTTTAAAATTATCCATCTGGAAGGATCGCCATTAACCCGCATCGACGGCATGATGATCCTCGGTATGTTTGGCGGCTGCTTTGCTGCAGCGCTGTGGGCCAACAATGTCAAACTACGCATGCCGCGCAGCCGTATCCGCATTATGCAGGCCATCATTGGCGGCATTATCGCCGGTTTTGGCGCGCGTCTGGCAATGGGCTGTAACCTGGCGGCGTTCTTTACCGGCATTCCTCAGTTCTCGCTGCATGCCTGGTTCTTTGCCATCGCCACTGCCATTGGTTCATGGTTTGGCGCGCGCTTTACCCTGCTGCCCATCTTCCGTATTCCCGTGAAAATGCAGAAAGTTTCTGCCGCCTCACCGCTGACGCAAAAACCGGATCAGGCGCGGCGTCGTTTTCGTCTCGGGATGCTGGTCTTTTTCGGCATGCTGGGCTGGGCGCTGCTGACGGCGATGAACCAACCAAAACTGGGGCTGGCAATGCTGTTTGGCGTCGGCTTTGGTTTACTGATTGAACGTGCGCAAATCTGCTTTACTTCGGCATTCCGCGATATGTGGATCACCGGACGTACCCACATGGCGAAAGCAATCATTATCGGTATGGCGGTAAGTGCCATCGGGATCTTCAGTTACGTACAGTTAGGCGTTGAACCCAAAATCATGTGGGCAGGACCAAACGCGGTAATTGGTGGTTTGCTGTTTGGATTTGGCATCGTGCTGGCAGGCGGCTGCGAAACCGGCTGGATGTACCGCGCGGTAGAAGGCCAGGTGCACTACTGGTGGGTCGGTCTGGGCAACGTGATCGGCTCAACGATTCTGGCGTATTACTGGGATGATTTCGCTCCGGCGCTGGCCACCGACTGGGACAAAATCAACCTACTGAAAACCTTTGGCCCGATGGGTGGCCTGCTGGTGACATATTTGCTGCTGTTTGCTGCGCTGATGTTGATTATCGGCTGGGAAAAACGCTTCTTCCGCCGCGCGGCACCGCAGACTGCTAAGGAGATCGCATGAAAAATATCGTTCCTGATTACCGCCTTGATATGGTGGGTGAACCCTGCCCTTATCCGGCAGTCGCAACCCTTGAGGCGATGCCGCAATTAAAAAAAGGTGAGATCCTGGAAGTGGTGAGCGACTGTCCGCAGTCGATCAATAATATTCCACTGGATGCGCGTAATCACGGCTATACGGTGCTGGATATTCAGCAAGACGGGCCGACCATTCGTTATTTAATTCAGAAGTAATCCCTCCTTCCCGCTGTGTCCCACAGCGGGAACATCGTTGTCTCTGTATCATATAGATTTTACCCGCCTCCTCTCCTATTCTTTTCAGGGTGATCTCAGGAGGTTGCTATGTGTGGACGCTTTGCCCAATCCCAAACGCGTGAAGATTACCTTGCACTTCTCGCGGAAGATATAGAACGCGATATTCCCTACGATCCCGAACCCATTGGCAGATACAACGTCGCACCGGGAACCAAAGTTCTTCTGCTCAGTGAACGTGATGAACACCTTCATCTCGATCCCGTTGTCTGGGGATATTCTCCCGGATGGTGGGATAAATCGCCGCTGATTAACGCCCGCGTAGAAACTGCGGCAACCAGTCGTATGTTTAAACCGCTCTGGCAACATGGTCGGGCAATCTGTTTTGCCGATGGCTGGTTTGAGTGGAAAAAAGAAGGCGACAAAAAACAGCCTTATTTTATCTATCGCGCTGATGGACAACCTGTTTTTATAGCCGCGATAGGTAGCACACCGTTTGAGCGCGGTGACGAGGCCGAAGGTTTTTTGATTGTCACTGCGGCGGCAGACCAGGGTCTGGTGGATATTCATGACCGCCGCCCGCTGGTACTGTCGCCAGAAGCTGCGCGGGAATGGATGCGGCAAGAGATTAGCGGTAAAGAAGCCTCTGAAATTTCTGCCAGTGGCTGTGTTCCAGCAAACCAGTTCACCTGGCACCCTGTGTCGCGCGCGGTGGGTAATGTCAAAAACCAGGGCGCGAAGTTAATTCAACCTGTTTGTTGACATCCTCCACGCCCTGAAGGACGTGGATCCCTGCTACGTTCAGGCTGTCGCCTGAATCATTTCGGTGGGTTCCTGCTTCAACGGGCGGCCTGACTGCACCATCTCTCCACAGGCAAGAACGGCGTGCCCCGCCGCTAAAATGTTACGAGCGCCATTTACATCGGCGTTCGCTGTATATCCACATACCTGGCATCTGAATTTACTTTGTGACAGGCGGTTTTCTTTCGCTGTATGACCACAGCACGCGCAACGCTGGCTTGTGTACGCTGGCGGAACAGCAAGCACCTGACCGCCACTCCAGAGCTGCTTGTGCTCAAGCTGGCGGCGCATTTCATACCAGCCCTGATCCAGTATCGAACGGTTTAAACCTGATTTTGCCCGGACATTGCGCCCCGGCTGGCTGACCGTACCCGCTGCTGACTTTGACATGTTGCTGACCTTCAAATCCTCAATGACTATCATTGCGTGGTTTTTGCTGACGGTCGTTGTGACTTTGTGAAGGTAGTCCCTGCGGATATTTGCGATACGGGAATGCAGTCGCTGTATTTTGCGTTTCTGCTTCTGCCAGTTGTTGCTGAATTTGACCTTGCGGCTTAACTGTCGCTGAAGTCTCGCCAGCGTCTTCTGGTTTTTCTGAAAACTGTTTACAGGCTCAAAGACTGTGCCATCTGACAGCGTGGCGAGTTTAGCCACGCCAGCATCCAGCCCGACCATTGATGCTGAAGGATGAACCGGAGTGGATACTTCACTTTCTGTCTGAATACTGATGTACCACTTACCGCAGGACTGGCTGACCGTGACATTTTTCACAACACCCGTGACCTGACGGCTATTCCGGTAGCGCATCCAGCCCAGTTTCGGCAGAAAAATACGGCTGTTTTCCTGATCGAGCTTAACGCCCTGCGGATAGCGGAATGCATCATTCTGTCCCCGCTTTTTGAATCGGGGAAAAGCAGCCCGCTTCTGGAAGAAGTTTTTGTAAGCCCGCTCAAGGTCTTTCAGTGACTGTTGCAATGGCTGTGAGGGCGAATCTTTAAGCCATTGCGTTTCAGTGGCATTTTTCCACTCAACCAGCCAGGAAGCCATTTTCCCGTAAGGGATGTATTTATTACCGGCCTCATGATTCTCATTCTGACGTGCCAGAGCACGATTGAAAACGAAACGACATGCGCCTGCGAAGCGCCTCATTTCACGCTCCTGTTGACCACCTGGTCTTAACTGGAATTTAAATGCTTGTAGTCGTTTCACAGGCCAAATGATACTTTGGTCTGTGAAAAAAGAAACCGATATCCGGCGTGGAAGGCACTGTGTTTTTCTGATGCATGTTCACCGGGTCTTTGTCACCAGATACCGACGTCAGATTTTTGACCATGACGCGACAGAAAAACTACGCACTTACTTTTCAAATGTATGTGCTGATTTTGAAGCTGAACTGGTTGAAATGGATGGCGAACCAGATCACGTCCATTTGTTAATTAACTATCCTCCCAAACTGGCGATATCCAGTCTGGTAAACAGCCACAAAGGCGTATCGGGTAGATTACTGCGACGAGATCGACCAGATATTGCAGTCCGGTATTACTACAAAGGCGTTCTGTGGAGTCCCGGCTATTTTGCCAGTAGCTGCGGAGGTGCGCCAATATCCGTCATCCGCCAATACATTGAACAACAGCAAACACCTGGTTAGGTGAAAAACCGAGCCTTATATCCCCGCCCTGAAGGACGGGGTTTTACAGCGCACTGGATAAGCCTGGAGATTATCTACACCTGCATGGACATCATTGTACTATGCCCCGTACATGCCCCATCACATCCTCAACATCAAAGTATTAGAGCCTTGCAAACCACTATGTGTCTCAGTTTTTCCTCATCTATCTTACGCAAAAAAAAATAGAACTAATATCAAGCGGCGCTATATTGCGTATTAAATAAAATCACCTCAATTACATTAATAAATCTAAACAAATAT